>DATMYA010000051.1 GCA_035561135.1 Clostridia bacterium | reverse complement strand
ATATGGAGCATAATTGATGTCTCCTAAGAATCTCCCGAGCTCATCTTGATTAACCGCGTAAGGTTCTATTTTCGTGTCTCGTATGAACAACCCCGGAACTTATGTTGAATCGCGGGTTGCCCCTCCTCGCGTTCTGCCTCTTCTGCTTGCCTCTGGGTCCGTAACACGCCTTGGAAGAAGGCTGTGTAGAGAAGCGCCTCGCGTTCTTCGGGCGTCCTGATGTGTTTCGGCGACTGCGTGCTTTGCCGTCGGACAAATGTGGTGCTGGAAGTGGGGGTCTGTTCTTGCCCTATTAGCAAAAGTGGCGCTGCTAACAGCGCCACGACTAGAGCAGATATGAATGCCTTCATCAGTATGTCTCCAAGGTTGATCTTTGCTGCTACACAGCAACCAGCTTGGCCGCGAGAGCGGCTGGTCTGACACAACAACTGGAAACGGATCGGAAACATCGGCGAAAGACTACCAACCGTGGTGTCAACGCACAACCTTCAGCTCACAACACACTATTTCCTTTCCCGTAATGGGCCGCAACTCATTTCGAAATCGAGGTGGAGCGCGTGCGCCATTTGTTTCGTATTGACTAATCGTATTCACTGATCACGTACCCGCCGAGGCTGCCGCTTGCAGCGAAAAGCAGAGTTGCTGCACAATGCTGACTGGGCGCTTTTTTGTCCATGCTGCCTCACACCCACATGCGTTCACGCAAATTGCTGATCGTTATTGCCGCGCTGGTTCTGTGCACCAGCACTCTGGCGGGCCAGTCGCACCCGAAGCGCAAACACATCAATCTGCCGAATCGGCCGCCAAATGCGCCGTTCAGCGACGCCGTTATGGTGGGTGACTCGTTGTATCTGGCCGGGAGAATCGGTCTGGATGCGAAGACCGGCAAGCTCCCAACGGATGTGGACGTGGAGATTCGGAACTTGCTGGGCAGCTTCCAGGCATTGCTGGCGCAAGTTGGCATGTCCATGGACGACCTGGTGACGGTGCAGGTCTTTTGCCCGGATGTTTCGCTTTACGAACGCTTCAACGCCGCGTATCGACACGAATTCAAGAAAGACCTTCCGGCGCGCGCGTTCATAGGGTCGGGTCCGCTGCTCTTCGGGGCGCACTTCGAGATGCAGGGAATCGCCGTCCGGAACGCAGTGGAGGCACAGAAGAAGACCAACCGAAAGAACCGCCAGCCCTAGGGTACCCAGGTTAGCGCCGTGCTGTCCGGCGTTAACCTGGAGAACTTACTGGCCAGCACCGAGCAGGACTTAGCGTTGGGTGAACTGGCCGGATGCGTATTGGCCTGCTCCGTTCGGGGGAAGATCTGTCGGACTCGGCTTCCCGGCTGTGCTCTCATTTAAAATCAAGTTGTGCCTCTCTTCCGCAATATTGGAATCACGCTGGAAATGATCAAGTGGGAGCATTCGTTTCTGACGCTCCCGTTTGGTTTGACCGGCGCTGTAATCGCCGCGCAGGGAGTCCCGTCTGGGCGTGTTCTCCTCTGGATCTGTGTGGCCCTGGTCGCGGCGCGTTCGGCGGCGATGGCTTTTAACCGCCTGGCCGACGCCGACATCGACTCCGGCAATCCTCGCACGGCGGCGCGCGCTCTGCCGGCGGGCTTGCTCTCGCGGCAATTCGTTCTTGGGTTCGTGCTCGTGTCTTCGGCCGTGCTAATGCTCGCCGCCTGGCAGTTGAACCGGTTGGCCTTCTATCTATCGCCGCTAGCGCTGATCATCGTCTTCGTATACTCGTACACGAAGCGTTTCACGCGATGGGCGCACCTGTTTCTGGGACTGGCCATGGGCGTCGCGCCGGCGGCGGCATGGGTAGCGGTGCGCGGCACTTTCGACGCGCGCATATTGATCGTCACCGGGGCGGTGATGTTTTGGGGTGGCGGTTTCGACGTGCTCTACAGCTGTCAGGATTATGAGTACGACTGTCGGGCGAACCTGTATTCCGTGCCATGCGTCTTCGGTATTGAAAGGGCGCTGGTGATTGCGCGCGTGTTCCACGTCATAACGTTCGCGTTGTTTGCGTGGATGCTGGTCGCATTTGGGATGGGAACGTTCGCTGTCGCCGGTGTGGTGATCGTGGGACTGTTGCTGGCGTATGAGCATTCGCTGGTGAAGGCCGACGACTTGAGCAAGCTGAACGCGGCGTTCTTCACGACGAACGGATTCATCTCGATGTTGTTGCTGTTGGCGGTAGCGGGGGATTATCTCGTGCGGTAGGGGGCCGCGTGGCGTCGGGTTTACATATTCGCCAAATAACTTCGTGACTTCTTCTAGTTCACATCGCACCCTTGCGATTGCATGCCGTAGGTGAGTTGGCCCACCCAGAGCCCGAGTGGGTAAATGATCCGCTAGAATTCGGATATGGGCGCGACCGAAAAGGAAAAGATGCTCTCGGGCCAACTTTACCGGGCATCAGATCCTGAGCTGAAGCAGGCGCACGCTTCCGCGCAAAGGCGCATGCGGCGCCTAAACGCAATCGCAAATGAAGACGCCGTTGCGCGTTATGATCGGCTTCGTGATCTGCTGGGTAAAATCGGTGAAGACACAGTTTTCATGTCTCCATTTTGGTGCGATTACGGTGTTAATATCCGCATCGGCCGCAATGGCTTCGTCAACTACAACTGCATCTTTCTTGACTGCGCGTTGATCACCATCGGCGATGACGCTCAGATTGCGCCTTGCGTGCAGATCTACACCGCGCACCATCCGCTTGACGCTGCAACTCGCCGTAGCGGATTGGAGATGGCAACACCGGTCACAATTGGGAACAACGTGTGGCTGGGGGGCGGCACGATTATCTGTCCCGGCGTGACAATTGGGGACAACACGGTCATTGGGGCAGGCAGTGTAGTCACACGGAGTATTCCCGCAGGAGTGATTGCCGTGGGCAATCCCTGCCGCGTGCTCCGTCCGGCATCGCTGAAATAAACACATGCCGCAGACGTCGCCTCCTGCTGTGATTCCTTATTGCCGTGCGTTATCATCGAAGGGCAATGGCAGAATCTACGGTTGACACGGTTTCCGGTATGCACCCTTTCCAGACACATGATGCGCGGCTGGCGCGAATCGCCGAGAAGGTGATGGCGCGTGAGCGCCTGGACTTCGACGAGGCGGTTGCGCTGTATCGGTCGCCTGACATTCTTGCCGTGGGCTGGCTGGCGAATCACGTTCGCGAATGCATGCACGGCAATGTCGCGTACTTCAACGTTAACAGGCATATCAATCCCACGAACGTCTGTGTGGCGGCTTGCAGGCTGTGCGCCTTCGGACGAAAGAAGGACACGCCAGGCGCGTACACGATGTCGCTGGAGCAGGTGTGGGAGTCCGCTGCGTCCGGGTACACGGAAGCGATTACGGAATTCCACATCGTCGGCGGACTCCATGCGGAGCTGCCGTTCCAGTATTTTCTTGACCTGGTAACTGGCCTGAAGGAGCGCTATCCGGACGTACACATCAAGGCATTCACGATGGTCGAGGTGGCTTTCTTCGCAAAGCTGTACAGGATGTCGATCCGCGACGTGCTGCTCAAACTGAAAGCTGCAGGCGTGGATTCGTTGCCTGGAGGCGGCGCAGAAGTTTTCAGCGAGCGCGTACGCTCGATCATCTGCGATCACAAGATTGATGGAACAGAGTGGTTGGATACGGCTCGCGTCGCGCATGAGATCGGGCTGAAGTCGAATGCGACCATGCTCTACGGTCATATCGAAAATGACGAAGATCGCGTCGATCACTTGATTAAGTTGCGAGCTTTGCAGGACGAGACCGGCGGCTTTCAGACGTTTATCGGGTTGGCGTTCCATCCTGACAACACTCCGCTACAGCATCTGCCGAAGACGACAGGGATGCTGGATCTGCGGCAGATCGCGGTGTCGCGACTGGTGCTGGACAACTTCCCGCATATCAAAGCGTACTGGCAGATGCTCACGCCGAAGATTGCACAAATCGCGCTCAGGTTCGGCGCGGACGATATTGATGGAACCGTGGTGGAAGAGAAGATCTATCACGACGCAGGGGCTACGACTCCGCAGGGAATGACGCGACATGAACTGATACGGTTAATCACGGAAGCCGGAAGAGTGCCGGTCGAGCGCGACACTTTGTACAGACCGGTGACCAGGACGGAGACTTCGGTCACAGTAGCGGTATAAGAATCAAAGAAGAGTTTGTACTTGAAAGCCGCTGCCCATGGGATGTTTCGGGCAGCGGCTTTTTGCATTTAACCGTCGGTAAGAGCGACTTGGGAACCTGAGCTGAAGTGCTGCAAAAACGCGGTTAGAGCACGTTTTATGCCGCATTTGGGCGGGGCAAAAGCAACTCCCGTTTTGCCCCGTGCCTCTCTATAAGCGGGTGTAAAATTCCGCTTTAGGACAGTAGCTGCCGGGGATTGGACCTGTATTCCCAGCCGAGGCTTACGCATGAATGTGCATTTCAGCTACAAGCTGCCTAAAACCCCCGCCCTTGAGCAACACATTCAACAGCAGATTGACAAACTGCGCAAAAGGCTCCAGGTTTTTCGCCCCGAGCTGATTTCGCTGTACGGGACTGTCGAGGCAAACCAGAAGACAGGGACCGTAGTTTCTCTGAACCTGCGTCTCCCGTCGGGGCAGATGGCCGCACAAAGGATGGCCGACAGCGACGTAGGTGCAGTGAAGCGCTCATTTGAAGACTTGACCGAGCAGTTGACCAAGCACAAAGACCACCTTCGCAGAAAGCACACTTGGCCGCGAGAGCGTGGCGTGGAGCGAGAGCGTCTCGAGCCGCAGGTGCCCTTTGAGGAGACGATCGCGGCAATTCGTCCGGAGATGGTTTCTGTCGCGGACATCAGCAGCTACGTGGATGCGAACCTGCCTCGTCTGCAAAGATATGTCGAGCGCGAGTTGCGATATCGCGAGAACAACGGGCAGCTTCGCCCGGGAGAGCTGACGCCAGAAGAAGTTATCGATGAGGCGATTGCGAGCGCGCTCGATGACCGCTCGGAGAAGCCGGAAAAGATAACCTTGGAGCCGTGGCTGTATCGGCTGGCGAACAGCGCGGTCTCGCGGCTGCTGAACCAGACGAGGCAGGAGATCGGATCGGTACGGCTTGAGTCCACCCCGCGCAGCAGGGAAGAGCCGGGCAGCGATGAGCCGGTGTTGCAATTCCACCAACCGGACGAGTCGCTGACGCAGGAGAACCTGATCGCGGACTCGCGGCTTTCGACGCCCGAAGATGTGGCGGCAAGCGACGAGATGGTGGCGATGGTGGAAATGGCGCTACGCCATGCGAAGCCGCACGAACGCGAAGCTTTCATCCTGTACACGATGGAAGGTTTCACGGCGAATGAGATCGCGGTGATTACAGACCGCAAGTTGGAGGAGGTGCGCGCGTCGATCAAAGCTGCACGCGAACACCTGCGCAAGTCCTTTCCTGCCGCCAGTCCGATCAAGGACAAGCTGATCGAACACTCTAGAACGGCTTGATTTACGCGCACGACCCTTCCTACGGAATCATGAACGGCGTTGCTGAGGAGATGTACCTATGATTACGCGAGAAGCTATTCGCGAGCTTGCACAATTCGAATCACCAGAAGGTTGCGCCATCAGTTTCTTCTATCAGCCTGGGACTCCGCAGAACCAGTCGCATCGTGAGGAGGCGATCCTGGTTAAGGACCTGGTGCGCGCCGCACTGAAAACGGCGGAGAAAGAAGGCAGGAACGGCTGCGCGCGAGACGATCTGCAACGCATCCTGGATCTAGCTGATCAACTGCACGGAAATGGAGGACGCGCAAAAGCTATCTTTGCGGATGCAAAGCGGGGCGTCTGGAAAGAGTTCAACCTTCCGGCATGGCTTTCCGGAACTCAGCTCATTGTGAACAACCGCTTCCATTTAAGACCGCTTGCTCCCGTCGTGGAGAGACATCCGCGAGTGGTGGTATGCCTGCTGGACCGCACGAAGGCGCGACTGTTCGCTTTTCGCCATGATGAAATACGGGAACTCGTCGACTTCTTCAATGACCTGCCGAGGCGCGGGCGCAGTGATGGTTGGGCCGGTTACGATGCTGGACACGCCGAGCGCAAGGTTGCAAACGACGCAATGCAGCACTACAAATTTGTTGCCGATGCGCTGCTCGAGATGCATGACCGCGGCGGTTTGGATTCGCTCGTGATCGGTTGTCGCGATGAGAACTGGAACGAAATTGAATCGCAGTTCCATCCCTATGTACGCCAGAAGCTATCTGGGCGTTTCCGCATCGATCCCGCGACGGCAAGTCCAGAAATGATTCGTGAGCAGGTGCAGTTGATTCTCGACGAGCACGAGTTGAATCGGCGGCATGGATTGGTACACGAGGTGCTGGGGGAGGCGCAGCGAAACGCGAGGGGCGCAATTGGACTGCGTCGCGTGCTGCGATCGCTGGAGAAGGGCGAGGTTCAAACAATGTTAATCGGCGAGCACCTCAAGGCCCCCGGGTCGGAGTGCAGCAACTGCGGACATCTGGGTCTGAAACAGCACTCCGAATGCTCGATTTGCGGGCAAGAGACACGCGCGTTGGAGGACCTGGCGGATGCGATGATCGGAAACGCGCTGCGAAATGGGATTGAAGTGGTGTACATCCAGAACGATCCAGATTTCGAGAAGGCAGGAAATGTCGCGGCGTTGCTGCGGTTCAGGGCAGATCAGAACACGGCGATGAAAATGGCAAGCTAGGAGGATGTGAAATCGGACAATTGCGAATCTGATAAACGAAGGGCACGGCAGAGCGCCGTGCCCTTAACTGCAGGACCCGACTGCAAACGAATTCCTTCCATACTGCATACAACCAGACTTTAGCAGCCCCAGAGCTTATGCGCCCTCTGAAACGGTGACCGGGCTCCGTTGCTACTCTCAGGGCTTTTCAAAGATTCGCTGCGCTGTTATCGTGCCTTGTAATTTTCGAGCGCGTACAGAGACGCGCAATGCAAAACACTGGAGGCACGATGACGTTTTCTCGCCGCGATTTTCTGGCTACGGCGGCCATGGGTTCGGCTTCGCTGATGACGCTTGACGTTGAAGCACAGATTACGAAGACAGTCGATCATCAGGTGGCCAAGACAGAGCAACAGAAGGGCGGCGCGTGGAAGAAGCCGGTCATCATCAGTGCCGCAAACGGGTTCAACTTTATCGATGCCGGATACGAACGGTTGCGGCGTGGCGGCGATACGCTGGACGCGATCAACGAAGTGATTCGCGGACCGGAAGACGATCCGAACGACGATAGCGTCGGCTTCGGCGGCCTGCCCAACGAAGAGGGAGTGGTGGAACTGGATTCGTGCTGCATGCACGGGCCTTCGCGCAGGGCCGGCGCTGTGGCGGGCGTACACAACATCAAGAATGTTTCGCTGCTGGCGAAGACCGTGATGGAGCATACGGGACACGTGATGCTGGTCGGCGAAGGCGCGGAGCGCTTTGCTGTAGCTCATGGTTTTTCGAAGGAGAATCTGCTGACGGAACGCTCGCGCAAGACGTGGATGTTATGGAAAGAAACGATGTCGAACTCGGACTGGTGGGGCCCGGGGCTGGCCGACCCGAACTTCAAGTTCCCGGACGAGCAGACGAGCGCGGAGTGGCAGGAACAGCACATGAAGAAGATGGAAGAACTCGCGGCCGAGATCGGCATTCAGCCAGAGTTTCGCGTTGCGGCGATCAAGCGCGTGCTGAATCCGCCGACGGGAACCATCAACTGCTCGGCCCTCAGCGAAAAAGGCGAGATGAGCAGCGCGACCACGACCAGCGGGCTTGCGTGGAAGATTCCTGGACGCGCTGGCGACTCACCCATCATCGGCGCGGGCTGTTATTGCGATCAGGAGATTGGTGCTGCCGGCGCGACGGGCAACGGCGAAGAGAACATTAAAATCGTCGGCGCGCACACCATTGTAGAGAACATGAGGCATGGCATGTCGCCGGTAGATGCGGGCATGGACGCTCTGAAGCGCATTGCGCGGAACTACAACAACGACATGAAGAAGCTCCGTTATCTGAACATGATCTATTACATTCTGCGCAAAGATGGCGCCTATGCCGGCGTGACGCTTTGGAGCGGCCCCGCGGAACGACGCCGGAAATTCGCGGTGCATGACGGAGAAAAGCGCCTGGAAGAGTGCGCGTTCCTGTTCGAGGGGACAGCGCTGGGCTGGCCGCCGATGCCTGCGCGAAAAAGATAGCGTGATTTGGGGAACCATCGAGACCGATCGTTCGTAGAGATGACATAGGCGGTGCTCTGCCCTCCGTACAAGAACAGCGTACGGTGGGCTGGGTGTCTTGGGTGTTTGCTTTGGGAGGTTTGCTTTGGGTGGGTGTACACTACCGCCAATTCAGAATCCAGTCGGGGGAGTGAATGCGAAAAGCTCTAGTGTGCATCGCGCTTCTATCATTGGCGATGCCTTCCGCGGTCGCAGATCCCAGGGGTCCGTCCACGCCGGAAGAGCGCAAGCGCGCGCTCGACGTTATTGAGAAACTGGAGCAGAGCCCAATGGATCCGGCCCTGAAAAGGGACCGCGAATGGGTGTTCCAGTGGATCAAAGAGGTTCCCGATGTTCATGCGAATATGTGTTCGGCGATTGTTGGGCCACTGCTGAACGAGAAGAACACAGACGCTCGCAAGGCATTCACGCTCCAAAACATCCTGGCAAGCGCGGCCTTCCGCATGCAGCATCCGGAAGACAAGGACTCGGTCAAGATTTACCTGGCTGGCACACAAGGCATGCTGCGCGCCTATGAGAACGTGACCAGGCAGGACCCGACCAAGAAGTCTCCATTTCTTGAGCAACTAAAGAGCAAGGAGCAAATCGGGCAGTTGGAAGATTATGTTCGCCGAGGTGCCCGTCAGTGCAGTAAGCATCCGGCGACGACGCTGGCGCCCTAAGGGCGTGATTATGAAGGCCTTCCGCCATGGGCGGGAGGACCTTTTGCTTTGGTTGTCTGATGTGCGCGAGTGGGCCCGATGCCAGCCGGTTTGCGCTGCTGGCCGGGTGTTCGGCGGTGACTCTCGACATAGCGTCGAGCGAATATTGAACGGGAGATCTGAAACTGAGACGGCCTCCATGGCGGAGGCCGTTCCAGTGTGCTGCTTGATGGGCTGTTTACATGAAGCGAACTTTGACGTCCGGCCTCTTCTCCAGGTGGATGGTTTCGATGAATCGCACCTTGCCATTGGACATCTTCATGATCAGGGATGAGGTTCGAGTGCCTTCGCCGAAGAAGCGCACGCCTCTGAGCAGGGAACCATCGGTCACGCCGGTAGCGGCGAAGATGATGTTCTTGCCGGGCGCGAGTTCGTCGGCGGTGTAGATCTTCTTGATGTCATTGATGCCCATGCCCGCCATGCGCTCGCGCTGCTGTTCGGTGTAGCCGGTAAGGCGTCCGACCATGTAGCCGTTCAGGCAGCGAATGGCAGCCGCGGTGATCACGCCCTCCGGCGCGCCACCAGCGCCCATCACGGCGTGTACGCCGGTTCCGATAACGGCCGAGGCAATTCCGGGCGCCAGGTCGCCATCAGTAATCAGGCGAATGCGCGCGCCAGCCTTGCGAATGTCTGCGATAAGCTTTTCGTGGCGCGGACGATCCAGCACGATGACGACAAGGTCTTCTACGTCGCGATCGAGGCGCTTCGCGACGTTCTTAAGGTTGTCCTCAACGGGAGCGTCGAGATCGACAGCTCCGTGGCAGGAGGGGCCGACAACGATCTTCTCCATGTAGCAATCGGGCGCGTGCAGCAGGCCACCGCGTTCGGACGCTGCGAGCACGGTGATGGCATTCGGCGAACCTGTTGCGCAGAGATTCGTGCCCTCGAGGGGATCAACCGCAATGTCCACTTCCGGAAAGGTGAGTCCTTGAACGCGCGCTCGGCCAACCTTCTCACCGATGTAGAGCATGGGTGCTTCGTCACGTTCACCTTCGCCAATGACAATGGTGCCCTGCATGGGAACAGTGTCCATCACCTGGCGCATGGATTCGGTAGCGGCCTGGTCGGCGCGCTTTCGATCCCCCTGGCCCATCGTCTTGGCGGAGGCGATCGCGGCAGATTCTACGACGCGTAGAAATTCGAGTGCGAGATCGGCCTCGAGGTTGGTGGACGTTGACTGTGCCAGGTCTGTTGGTTGCACCTTTGTACCCATGAAAGCCTCCGCGAAGGCGCTTGCTGACCGCACGGCGATAACTGCCGGTACGATGCCAGCGAATGCGCAGCTTCGATTTTCCAGACTTCGACTTGCCAGACTTCGAGCCCGAGTTGACGCGATTGCCGTGGACCGGATTACCCCAGAATCAAAAACCCGGTCCTATGAGATGGGAGAAACATCTTTGCACCAGAGGTCAGAAAGCGTCAATGCCGGTGATCGACGAGCCCACAATCAGAGTATGGATGTCATGGGTGCCCTCGTAGGTTTTCACCGATTCCAAATTCATTATGTGACGCATGATCGGGTAGTCGTCAGCCACTCCGTTCGCACCCAGAATATCGCGTGCCATGCGGGCACACTCAAGGGCCATCCAGACGTTGTTCCGTTTCGCCATGGAGATGTGTTGGTGAGCGACGGTGCCGGCGTCCTTCAGGCGACCAACCTGCAAGACGAGTAGCTGGGCCTTGGTGATCTCATTGATCATCCATACCAGCTTCTCCTGCACGAGTTGATGGCCGGCAATCGGCATATCGCGGAACTGCTTGCGCAGCTTCGCGTATTGGAGCGCCGTGTCATAGCAGGACATGGCAGCGCCAACGGCTCCCCAGGCAATTCCGTAACGCGCCTGGTTGAGACACATGAGCGCGTTCTTCAGGCCTTCAGTCTTGGGCAGAATGTTGCCGGCCGGAATCCGTACGTCCTGAAGCGAGAAGCCGGACGTGACGGACGCACGCAGGGACCACTTGCCGTGCACGTCTTGTGCGCTGAAGCCCGGACGATCGGTTTCAACCAGGAAGCCGCGGATGCGGTCGCCTTCGTCCTCTACCTTGGCCCAGACGACGGCTACATCGGCGATGCTGCCGGAGGTGATCCACATCTTCTCGCCATTGAGAATGTAGTCGTTGCCGTCCTTCTTTGCGCGGGTGCGCATGCCATTGGGGTTAGAACCGAAATCAGGTTCGGTAAGACCGAAGCAGCCGAGCTTGTCGCCCTTTTGCATGGCGGGCAGCCACTTGTCTTTTTGCTCGTCGCTGCCGAACGCCCAAATGGGATACATGACGAGCGCCGACTGTACGCTGACGAACGAGCGAACGCCACTGTCGCCGCGCTCCAGTTCCTGCATGACAAGTCCGTACTCGACGTTGGACATCTCGGCACAGCCGTAGCCCTTGAGGCTGGCCCCGAAAAAGCCGAGGTCGGCCATGGGCTTGACCAGTTCGCGCGGGAAGCGTCCGTCGCGATTGCACTGCTCGATGATGGGGACGAGGTTGTCTTCGATGAACTGGCGCGCGGTATCGCGCACCATGCGTTCTTCGTCGGAGAGCAGCGAGTCGAACTGAATGAAATCGACGCCTTTGAACTTGATCGCGGACATGTGAATTCGCCAGTGGCCAGTTGCCAGTTTTGGGCAGCCGCAGAAATCTTTGCGGCGCTCAACGAGAACGCTTGAAGGTAGCAAGCGGGGAAGAATGGGTCAAACGGAAGGAGCACGAGTCGGCATACGCGATAGCCGGAGCGCTACCAACCCATACGGTTCCGCAACTCTGTTATGTGCGCGACATGGTGCTTGCCGTGCCAGGCGTACATGGCCACGTACCGGTCGAGTACAACTTCGCCGAGTTCAGGATGCCGGAGTTTACGGTCAAAGTCAGCGGGCTTCATGGAGCGCAGAATGGTGGTGAAGCGCTGATGCAAGCGGTCGAAGAGCTGCAGAGAGACTTCGACGGGCAGCTTGGAGTCTGGCTGTTCGGCCCACGCCTTCTCGTCGTACGGCTTCACCGTGGGCTCGTTCTCAGTCAGTGCGAGCTTGAACCGAATGTAGGCGTTCATGTGACTGTCGGCCACGTGATGCACAACTTGACGCACGGTCCATCCGCCTTCGCGGTAGGGCGTATCGAGTTGCTGGTCGGTGAGTCCGAAGACAGCGGCGCGAAGCTGAACGGGTGCTTGCTCGATTTGGTCGATATAGCACTTGCGGTCGGACTCGGTGTTCGGGCCGGCCCAGGTGAACTTGCCGATTGGGTAGCGAGCGTCGGTAGTTGGGTGCGTGCTCATGAAAGGGATTGTAATCGGGTAGTTTGGAAATTGTCGTTTGAAAACAAGGAGCACCTCTCGTTCCAGCGATTCTGTTTCAGTCGAATGCGAAAGCCATCCGCCTCTACAGGCCCAGCATCCGCTTAGAGCAACAAAATCCTCAGTGAGGCGACTCCGATGAAATTTCACTTGATCTCAGCCCTGCTTATTGGATTCTTGGCATGTACGATGGCGTTTGCGGCGGATAGCAATGTATGCCAAAAGACCTCCCAGGCAGCGTTACGTTCCTGCAATCGAGGAGCACAAAGCGATTATTGGCAAAGAGTGGGAACCTGCGACAACATTCCCGGGTGGGGCAAGCGAAGACAATGCAATGAGACAGCAGCCGCAGAAGCGAAGGATGCGTTTGATGAGTGCAAGTCTCAATTATCGGGACGTCAACAAGCTTGCCGACGGCTTGGTGGCGAGGCGTACGATCCTGTCATTGATCCTGCAAATTTTTCGACCGAGATAGACAATCCATACTTCCCATTGAAGCCAGGGACGATCTTCATCTATGAGGGGAAGACTCCTGACGGTGTTGAGCATAACGAAGTTGCTGTCACGCGCAAGACCAAGGTGATCTTAGGCGTCACCTGCGTTGAAGTCCATGACACGGTAAGGGTAAATGGCGAGCTCACCGAGAATACGCTCGATTGGTATGCCCAGGACAAAGAGGGCAATGTCTGGTATTTCGGAGAAAACTCGGAGGAATTGTCCGAGGGCTTGGTCGTCAGCCTGGAGGGTTCCTGGACAGCAGGCGTCGACGGCGCGAAGCCAGGAATCATCATGGAAGCTCATTCCGTAGTTGGGGATTTCTATCGTCAAGAATTCTCGCTGGGCACGGCCGAAGATCTGGCGGCCGTAGTCGGTCTGGACAAGACGGTCAGCGTTCCAGCCGGCAGCTTCCACCATTCCCTCGAGACAGAGGAGACCACGCCCCTTGAGCCGGGCGCCCGAGAGCACAAGTTCTACGCCCAAGGGGTCGGAAATACTCTGACCGTTGATCTGGTTACTGGTGAGCGGCTCCGGCTCATTCAGATCAAGACCGAATGACGCAGGCGGTTTGAAATTACAAATTCCAAATTTCCAATTACAATGAAGCTGCTACCCGGCGAGTGAGATTGGCGCAGTGCGCCCGTTGACTCGGATCGGCTCGTATTCTGGCGTCTTCCAAGGCGCTGGGCCGTCCCCGAAAATTGCTCCCGCAACAGCAAAGAACCGCTCCCGCAAGGGTTGACGGCACATTTCTGTCAGGAGAACCAGAATGGCGAAGATCGCAAAGACGGCGGACCGTAAAAAGGTCATGGATACCCAGAAGAGCACGGACTGTCCAAAGTGCGGCAAGGCGACCCGTATCGTGAAGCGAGTCAAGGACCGCGAGCGCAATGTTCCCGGCGGTGTTTACATTTCCTGCTCGGCCTGCGAATTTTTCGAAAAGCTTTAAAATCTAGTCGTATTCAAGAAATTCTGACGCGCCCATTTTGGGCGCGTTTTGCTTTGAAACGAGAAAACTAATCAGACGCTCGCGGCAGTGATTTCGGCAAGGATCTGGCGTGCGGTTTGGGCGGGATCGACGGCCTCGGTAATGGGACGTCCGACGACGATGTGGCTGGCCCCCGCCCTCATGGCTTGGGCTGGCGTGACTACGCGGGCCTGGTCGTCCTTCGTGCTGCCTCCCGGGCGGATGCCGGGAGTGACGATTGCGAAACCCGTACCGAGTTCACGGCGCAGTTCCCGCGCCTCGTGGGCAGAGGCGACGATCCCCCCGCATTTCTGCTCCAAAGCTAGGTTCGCCAGCCGGAGCACCTGCGACTGGACCGTGCCCGAGACGCCTACCTCCAGCAGGTCCTCGTCGGAAAGGCTGGTCAGAACGGTGACGGCCAGAATGAGTGGCTGCGTAGGAGAGGATTCGGAGGCTTCGGCTGCGGCGCGAAGCATCTTGGCTCCGCCGGATGCGTGGACCGTCAGCATGGCGACGCGCAACTCGGCGGCTTGCCGAACTGCGGCAGCCACTGTGTTTGGTATATCGTGGAACTTGAGATCCAGGAAAACTCGGCGGCCGCTGGCAACGAGTTCTCGGACGATCTGCGGGCCTTCCGCGGTGAAAAGCTGTTTGCCGACTTTGAACATTGAGACGGAGTCGCTCACGGCGTCGATGATGCGGTGGGCTTCCACGGCAGAGGAAACATCGAGCGCCACTATGAGGCGGTCGCAAGAAGCAGTCATGTACGCATGGTAATCGTGGGAGGCTTAATCGGGGAATCGGAAATGGTGAGAGGTTGATTCCCCCATCCACAGAAGCAAGTGATGGCGGCCACGAAGGGTAGTCCTTCGCTCGTGGAAGTCGATAGATAAAAGAGAAAACGCACCAGAGGTCGAGCTCTGGTGCGAATCATCTACGGGCCAGTTCTGGGCCGATTGGCGGGAGTCGAAGCCTCTAATGGCTTCCGATAACTTCCTGGGCCTGGGCGAAGGTATCGGGTTCCTTGACGACGTCGAGCCGCACGCGCTCGACGCCTTTGCGACGGAACTCGAGAATCTGCGCTGCTCCGTAGGAGAGGTCAATAATCCGACCTTCCACTACAGGGCCGCGGTCGTTCACTCGGACAATGACCGAACGGTCATTGCTTAGGTTCGTTACTCGAACCCAGGTTCCCAACGGTAGATTGGGATGGGCGGCGGTAAACCGGAACATGTCATACGACTCGCCGCTGGCGGTTGCTTTCCCGTGGAAAAACTTGCCGTACCAGGACGCCCTGCCGACTTGGTAGGGCTTGGCCGCCTTTTGTTTTGCGACCTGTTTGACGTGAACCGAGGTTCCCTTGGCCGTGGAGTCTGATGTTTTCTGTCCGGGTGCCGCTCCCAGGGTGCTGGCCAGAAGAACAGCCATCACGAATTGGGTCAGTACTCGTCCCATTAAACACCTCGCTTCAATGTCAAAGTCAACTCCTCGTCTTTCGCGTTCTCTCTGTACCCAGCTGGCTGGGCGGATTCTGTAATTGTATGAAGCTGCTGGACTTAGAGTCAATGACTAAAGCGCATACCCTAACTTTATGGTTGCGCTTGGGGCCGGTCCGTGTTAGGGCGTTGCGGGCGATGGACCTAGTCCCGAACAACGGCGAATCACCCCGTTTTGGAAGCGTTTCACCCTAGAACTGGGTTTTGGCCAGCTCAAAGCCGATTTGCCGCCTTCCCCTGCGACCCAAAGTTAGATGCGCCAGTGCTGGTTGTGAATAAGAATCTTGCTTTCGGAGGCACTTATTTTACGTGGGCAATCTCGACAGCATGCGCTCGGACGCCTGAGTTTATACGGGCTTGTGCTCGCGGTAGTGACTCGCGGCAGCAGGCGCACGGGTCTGAGCGGGGTAAGCTAGATGTTACCTAGTGTTACGCGGCTTGTTCCCCTCTTTAGACGTTCGGAGCTTTTCAGGCGGACAGCTTTGGAGTAGTTTTGGCGCATGAACATGAAGCAGACCGGCCCTGTGGTGCTCAGTATCGCTGGCTATGACCCGTCATCCGGGGCTGGCGTGACTGCCGACGTAAAGACGATAGCTGCCCATGGCTGCTACGCCCTGACCTGCATCACGTCGTTCACGGTCCAGAGCACGACCGGCGTTCGCAGGGTCGAGCCGCTGGCCCCTGCAATGGTTGCCGAGACGCTGACAGAACTGGAGTCGGATTTCAGGATTGCTGCCGTGCGAGTGGGAATGCTGGGGTCGCCGGGGGTGGCTGAGGCAGTCGCTGAGTTTCTGGACAGGGCGAAACTCGCGAACGTAGTGCTGGATCCCATTCTGAAATCCTCCTCCGGGGCAGACCTGCTGGAGCCACAAGGTTTCGAGGTGTTGCGGAGCAGATTGCTGCCGCTAAGCGAAATCATTACACCGAACATCGATGAAGCTGGCGTGCTTCTCGGGCGGGATGTTTCCAGCCTGGATGAGGCGAGGGCAGCCGGTAGAGATCTGCTGAACATGGGGCCGAAGGCCGTTGTCGTCACAGGCGGGCATTTGCCGGAAGCGGTCGAGGTGCTGGTATGGCGGGCACCGGGCGGCGCGGTCGAAGAACGGCTGTTCCGTTCCGAGCGTCTGAAGACGCTATCAACACACGGAACCGGTTGTGCGTTTGCCTCCGCGGTAGGCTGCGAATTAGCGCTGGGCAGGGAGCTACCCGAGGCAGTCGCCGGGGCCAAGGAGTACGTCAGGCGGGCGATCGAATCGGCCGAGCCGCTTGGACATGGCAACGGCCCACTCAACCACTTCTGGAACTTATAGTCTGATATTCGAAGGGAAGGCAGAAGTCGTAGGCGGTTAAGCCGCCTTTTCGGACGGAAGGACTGTGAACAGCAGATCCTTCGCTCCGCTCAGGATCACCCCGCTTGTTGCACGTGGTTTCTACTTTTCCGGCAGCCTCTTTCGCCAATTTGGTGGGCAGAAGCTTCAATTGGTTTGTCTAATCGTCTAGCGAGGAAGCTGCTGAGGCGGTTGCTGGTTCTGCTCTGGAGTCCGCTGGTCCTGCGTGGTTCCGCCTGTGCTACCCGAGTTCGCGGAAGGAGCAGCGGACGACGATGGCTGAGGCGTCCGGTCGGGATCGACGACCGGTGTGTTGTCGCGACGCCGCAGGAGAGCAGGGCCACCTTCGCGGCGCTTGGCCTCCAGGTCGGCTTCGGTCGCCGCAGCTACGGCGCGACCATTGCTGTCGGCTACGGTGCCAAGCCGCAGGCCCTCCAGTTCGCGGCGCGTCGCGATGGCCACCCTGGCATCCGAGCCGTCGGCTTCGCGTGCGCGCGAATAGAAGAAGTCAGCGGTTTCGCGGTCGCCATCCAGTTCGGCAAGGTAGCCCATGTTGTTCAGCGTGAATGCATTGCTCTCATCCAGTTTGTATGCCTGATCAAAGTATTGGCGCGCGAGGCGGCGATCATTGCGATTGATGGCCGAGACACCGCGCAGGTTCAATCGTGCGACTTTGGTGAGCACGTCCTCCTGCCTATCCATGGCATCGCGAACCTTTTCAGCGTTTTCTTCCGCAATTTCGCTGATGGGCTTGCCGCGCCACTTGCTGTTGACGGTGACGACGACGGGTTCGTTCGACTTGGCGTTAGCGGCCTTGGCATAGAAGTTCAGCGCCTGATCGAGTTCTCCTTCCTTCTCTTTGGCGAAGCCAAGATTGTTCAGTGTGAATGGATTCCTGGGATCGAGCGCGAGTGCCTTTTGCAAGGTGACGTCAGCCTCGGGAGCCCGATCCTTGAGCAACAGACCCATGGCATAGACGTTCATGCGATTGATCTGCATCTGCTGGTCGGCTGCGATACCGGCAACCTGGTTGACGGGCTTGCCTCTCATGTCCTCGCTGGTGGAGCGATCGACAACGGCGTCGGAGTGCTGCTCGGCGGCGAGCGCGTAGTAGCGTTGCGCACGATCGATCTCGCCTTCCAATTCCGCGATGTAGCCTAGATTGTTGAGCGTGAACGGGTCATTGGGGTCGAGAAGGTAGGCCTTATAGAAAAGCCTCTTCGCCTTGTTGTAATCGTGCTTCTGGACCGCTTTTACGCCATCCTGGTTGAGCTTCTGTACGGGTGTTGGTTTGCTGCGCTTTGGGATCTTGAGGCGAAAATCACCGGCACTGGCCGTGGTGGCAAGAGCGAGAACAAGACCACAGACCGTCAAACGCAGGGAACGGTGCGCTTGCATAAAAGGCATCCAACCTCCGAGAGCGAGGGCAAAGAGGCTGCGCACAAAACCGGCGCGCCTCTGCCCAATCACTTGGATGGAAATATTCGTGGCGGTGTTGCAGCCACTTGGGTTCCGTGATGGTTTTTGCACCCCGTGATGCCACCTGTCCGGACGGTTTGGGCATCCAACTCAGCCCAGAAACAGTTCTGCAAGCTTCGGCGTTTGCTCTTATCCGAATCCGAGGAGCGCGATGAAACGCAATTACCTGTTCAGGGTTGGGGCGCTGGCCCTTGCCAGCATGGCTGCCGTCGCACAAGAGGCAGGGCCGAAATCCACCAACAACTGGAACGAACCGGCAACAAAGATTCAATCGCAGAAGACGGGGCAGGCCGGAGCATCGACCACACAAGCGAGTCAGGCGGGTGCTCAGCCCGAAACGAAGCCTGTGGCGCAATCTGGAAACCAGCCGCAGACATCGGACGGACCGCAAACCGTGATTCTCCCGGCCACCGACGCGCCTGTGAGCGCGGACCCGTTGATAGAAGCAGCCGAGTCTCCGAAAGGGCCGCTGACGTTGATTGGTGGGACGGCTGTTAAGGTGGATCGAGTGCGCAACCGGCTCGTACTGCAACCCTTCGGCGGCGGCAAGAAGATGAGAATCGTGTTCGACGATCGCTCGCACATTTATCGCGACGGGCGCGAGACGACGGTGACTGGCATACGGGAAGGCGACCGCGTTTACGTCGATACGATGCTGGTCGGCGGCAGCATTTTCGCTCGAAACCTGCGCGTACAGACGCAGAGTGGCCCCGCAGAAGCGCGCGGACAGATCACCGCCTACAACCCCACGACCGGCATAGTAACGATGCAGGACCAATTGACGGCTCAGTCGGTTGAGTTTGTTGCCAATCCTGGGATGCCGGTGAAGGCGAGCCACGGACCCGCTACGGTCGCAGACCTGCGACCAGGTGCGCTGGTGGATGTAATCTTTCAGCCGGGACGAGGACGCGCCGGCGGAGCGCGGGAGATTTCCATTCTGGCGCTACCGGGTGCGAGTTATTTCTTTGCCGGGCGGGTGACCAATGTCGATTTGAGCGCCGGCTTGCTGGCGATCGAAAATCAAAGCGACAACAGGAACTACGAATTGCGCTTCGATCCCGCAAGACTGGGACGCCAGGAGATATTGGCGATTGGAGCCGAAATTACGGCGAATGCGACATTCGATGGTCGCGGTTACATGGCGCAGACGCTTTCGGTTTCTCAGCCAGCCGCACAACAGTAGGATTTTAGGATTTGCGACAAATGAAAACGCCTCCGCAGGGGCGTTTTCGTTTGTCGGACTTCAAACCACGCGACCGGTAAGTAACGCTGTCATTGCTCTGTTCGCTATTCGCCGCTTTTCCTTAACAAGATAGCGGCACCAAAGGCGACTAGAGCTGCAAGCATCCACTCAATACGCCATATCTGAACAGCCTGCCAATCAAGTACGGTGTTAGCCGTGTAGATGACCCCCGTCAGCATGGCGGCGAGGGCGCAGGCAAAGCCCACCACCATCAGCACGAGCGATGCGCTGCTCATGCCCAAACGCTCCTTGATCTGATCGAAATCCAGCATGCGGCTGAACGCCGGACGTACTCCGCCCATGCCCATCTGTGTTTCGCGCTCCGCGCCGCAAACGTGGCAGAAGCGGGCTCCCAGGGCGTATTCTGTCCCGCAGTTCGCGCATAGAACCTCAGTGGGCGAGGCATTCAGATTCGTGCGCGGCGGCTGCGCCGGCCTCCAGTATTCCTGGGTATCATTTCGTACAACGTCTGGCATTACAATCCCTCCCGGTGCTCCTCTTATGGGCAAGAGTGGGGCCAAAGTCCGGAGAAAGTTTTTGCTGCAAATACGGGTAGTTGCGAGGATTTGGCCGGGGCGGAATGGTGGGCGACGGAATAATTTACCCGCCCACCAGAAAAGATGCGTAGTGACCCTGCCCGGCAGCTTCGAAGGCTGTGGCTTTCTCAGGCTGCTGAAAAACTCTATATCGGGTCATCCTGAGGTCACGCCGCTTCTGCGGACCGAAGGATCTGCTTTGTTGTGAACAGCAGATCCTTCGCTACGCTCAAGATGACCCCGCTCAGTGCAAGTGGTTTCGATTTCTTCAGGAGCCTGTTCTGCCGCAATCCACAGCGTGGTTACGCACTAGTTGCCCCCGGCATTCGGAGGACCTTGGCGTTCGGCATGGAGTCACGCCAGAACTCGATGAGAACCAAATCGGAGGACGTGAATCTTAGTTCGGCGGGACGCGGCGTGCCGTCGTTGAAGATGTGTTCGTCGAGTATCCGGTGGAGCAACGTGAGCGAGACGCCGACGGCGTCTGCTATTTCTTGTTCGGTATAGAACTCTTTCACCGGCGGTTTCAGGTTATGCATACGTTGGCGCATTTCCCTCGGGGGCAGCTTCTTTGTACCTGTTTCAAACAGTCCGCACTATCGGGTAAACTGCTCATAAGCGAACATTCATGAAACCTTATCAATCTGCGGCCCGAAGGCTAATTGCCTTGTGCTGCATTACTCTGTTCTCGGTTTGCACCATCACCGTTGCCCTAAGTGCCACTTCAATACCTGCGGCTCCGGCAGGCTTCGTCGTTCCCGACAAAGACCCCATCGCGCGGCGTGGCTTCGACCACTTCTATAACCTCGAATACGATAAAGCGATCAAGGATTTCGAGTCCCTGCAGAAGGAACATCCAGACGATCCTTTCGTGACGAACTACCTGGTTTCCGCAGTCCTGTGGAAAGAGCTGTACAGGATAGGGGCACTCGATTCTGAGAGCTATGCAACGGATACCTTTCTGGACCAGAAGGCGCGGCGGCCTGTGGACCCGGTAGTGCGCCAGCGCGTTCTTGACTTAATCAACCGGTCAATTGCGTTAAGCGAGTTGCGCCTGAAATCCAATCCTAACGATGCGGACGCGCTCTACGCGCGTGGCGTGGCTCGCGGTATGCGCTGTACTTACATGGGGTTGGGGGAGAAGGCGTGGTTCGCTGCCGTGCGCGCGGCGCTCGGTGCGCGGGAGGACCATGAGCGCGTTTTGCGGTTGAATCCCAATTACGTGGATGCAAAGACCATGGTCGGCGTTCACACCTACGTCATTGGAAGCCTGAACTGGGCAGCCAAAATACTGGCGTCCATGGTTGGGGTGAGTGGCAATCGGCAACGAGGGCTAAACTACCTGCGGGAAGCTGCGGGGGCGAATTCGCATTCGAGCATGGACGCAAAGATCGCGCTGGCGCTGTTTCTACGACGCGAGCAGCGCTATCCCGAGGCGCTGGAAGTGGTGAAGAGCATGATCGACGCTTGCCCGCGCAACTTCCTCGTGGCCATCGAATATGCGAATCTTCTGAATGCGGCTGGCCATGGGCCCGATGCAATCAACGCATATCGAACGACCCTGACGAACTACCGGCAAGGGAAGTACGCGCTGGCAGAACCAGAATTAGCGGCATTTGGGCTCGGTGTTTCCCTTCGAGGCCAGCGACGGTTCGATGAAGCGGCGGAAGCGTTTGATAGTGTCCGCACGTATCCGAACGTTGAAAAGGAGCTGGCGCTGAGCGCGAGTCTTGCGGCAGGGCAGATGTATGACACGGTGCTGAAACGCGAGGCTGCGATCAAACTGTACCAGGAGGTTCTTGCGTCCGATTCCAAGGGTCCCTTGGCGGACATGGCACGCAAGCACATGAAAAAGGCTTACCACTACTGAATCCGCACAGAGCTAACCCGAGTAGTTGGCACTTACATTTTTAGGAACTTTCAGCGCAATTATTCGTATCTAATGATGAAAACCGGAGGGGAGACATGTACTGCAATTATTGCGGTAAGGTGATCCAGGAAGACGCAAACCTCTGTGCCTATTGTGGCACGCGCGTGACGGGCGTGATTGCGCGCAAGCGACTCGTTCGTCCCCGCAACACTCGCAAGATTGCAGGTGTATGTGCGGGTGTCGCCGAGTATTTCGATCTCGATATAACGCTGGTGCGGCTTCTGTGGGTCATCATCGCTATCTTCGGTGGCGGCGGACTGCTGGCCTATATCGTCGGCTGGATCGTGATGCCGGAAGAGCCGGAGTATCTGCCGGCAGTGCAGCCTCGTACCGAGCAGGTGCAGTCGCCTCGAACCTAGCGAAACATTGACGGGGGTTAGAATCGCGACATGTACGTGCGAAGCCGTGATGCCGAAATCTTCTACGATGTGGCGGGCAGCGGCCCGCCCGTCATCTTGTTGCATCCTTTCCCCGCAAATCATGAATTTTGGACGCCGGTGGCAGAAGCGCTCTCGACGCGCTATCGCCTCATCATGCCCGATTTGCGCGCGCATGCTGAGTCCAGTCTCGGCGAGGGAATCGCGACGATGGAGAAGCACGCCGATGACATCGCGCGGGTCTGCGATGAAGCGGGAGTCGGACGCGCGGTTTTCGCAGGCATCTCGATCGGCGGGTACGTTCTCTTCGAGTTCTGGAGACGGCATCGGGAGCGCGTTTCCGCCCTTGTGCTGGCGAATACGAAAGCCGCTGCCGATACGCAGGAAGCGCGCGCAGCGCGGTTGCAGTCGGCGCGAGAGGTCCTGGAGCAGGGCCCGGATCGTTTTATCGAGGGCATGATCCCGAAAGTGCTGGGTGAGACCACGCGGACGAACCGGCCCGACGTGGTGGACAGGGCACGCCGGATGATGATGAGCACCAGCGCAGAAGGCATCAGCCGCGCGCAGCAGGGCATGGCAGAGCGGCCGGACTCGGCGCCGACGCTGGCGCTCATCAACGTTCCCACGCTGATCATCGCGGGAGATGAAGACGTTGCCACTCCCATTGCGGACGCAGAGGCCATGCATAGAAGCATTCGCGGAAGTCAGTTGCGAGTTGTGGGAAAGGCCGGACACTTCGCGGCTTTCGAGAGGCCGGAAGAAGCGGCAGCGTTGCTGCGCGAGTTCCTTGGGCAATTGCCGCCCCGGTGAGAGCCGGGATGTGGTGACGAGCGTTTCGAGCGTCTTGGTGGCGCGGAGTAGAATCAGGTGGTCATGATCGATACAGTCCTGGTTCCGGAAGCTACCGTTATCACCGCTAAAGGCGATGGTGCGGCTGTCGATATCAGCGCAGCACAAAGTCGCGTATTTCTTCTCACTTTGAACATCACGGATGCGGTCGAACAGGAGTCCATCGAGTTGAGCGTGTTTGGCTCGCCGGACGGCACGGCTTGGGCGCCAAAACCATCGGCCGCGTTCCCACAGAGTTTCTACCCAGGGCAAACGCCCATACTGTTGGACCTGCGGAATGAGCCGGAGGTCAAGTCCGTGCGCGCTCATTGGGAAGTGAACCGCTGGGGTCGCGGTTCGGAGACGCCGCGCTTCGCTTTGGGCGTCACTATTCGGGAGATTCCACAGGATCTGCTGCGGGAAGTGCAGGCGCAAGCGAAAACTCGCGCGTAATTTCGTCAACTATGAAGGCCTCTATAGCAGAATGCCGTCGGCGATTGAAACCGACGGCATTTGTTTTATCGAGTGTTGCTATCTGCGCCCGCCGGAGGCTGCGAATGCGCGGGCGCGATTGAGTACAGCACGCGCAGTCTCCGCACCGGGGTTGGCAGGGTCCTTGCTCAGGAAGCGCTCTAGCTCCGTGACGGCTTCGTCGTAACGCTTCAGGCCTATGAGCGCATGAGCCTTCACCAGATGAATCGGTCCGTAGTCGTTGCTGGAGAGCGTTTCTGCGCGGCTGGCGTTCTTTTCAGCGGCTTCGAAATCGCCGAGCCCTATCGCGCTTCTGCTCATCTCGAAGTAAGCCTGCCAGGAGTTAGGCGCAAGCACGATGCCGCGCTCAATCGTGCGCTTTGCCTGTTCAAAGCGCCGCGCCTGGTTCATGGCCGCGCCCATGGCAATGTATGCCATGCCGTAGTTCGGATCGTACTTGATGGCATTCTGAAGGTCGGCTTCGCCTTCCTCGAGTTTGTTATCGTTGATGGCCAGTATCCCGCGGATTACGAGCGCTTCGGCATAGGTTGGGAAGAGCTCCAGCGCTTTATCTGCGTGCCGTCGCGCCTCAACAAGTTTGTTTTTGCCGAACAAGTCTCTCGCTTTCTCGAATTCCTTGCGCGCTTTACCGGGTACCTTGAATTGAGCCACCGAGACGGTTGCTGAACTGTCAGGGGCAACGCCATCGTGCCGCGCGATTCGCAGGCTTACGTTGACTTCCATCATCGTCAACTGGACGCGCTCGTGCGTTTCCGATAATCCGTAGGTCGCGACTACTTCGTATTGACCTGCCGGAATGTTGTACATTTCAAACATACCGTTTGTTCCGGTAAAGGTGGTCGTGATGGCGGCATTTGTAAGGGTATCGCGCAGTTCGACCCGAGCGTTTTCCACCCCTTGATCGTCGATGGTACGCACGGTACCAGTGAGCGAAGCCAAAGGGCCCGTGCCATTGCTTGCGTCCCCAGCACCCTGCGTTCCGAGACTGGGTGATGGGCTCCCTTGGGCTGCGAGCGAAAGAGTGGTGGCGACTACGACCAGCAATACAGCGAGCGATGCCCGGTAAGACATGCCATCACCTCGGGAACTTGATATGAGGGTGCTTTCTGCGGGCTCTAAGGCAGGGGCTCTGAGAACCTTTGCAATACCCCACTCGGCGCTTCTTGTTGTATGCGCTAGAACATCTGATGGCTGGGTTGAACTTGAGTTGGCTTTCTGAACACGTCGAAGCCGAAAATTTATACTTGTGAATCGGGCAACTTGCCGCGCAGCAGATGGAAAGCTGGTGAATTCGATGAAGGCACAGAGCGTCACAATCCGACCGGCACACAACGTCTGCGGCAGCGTCCGGCTACCGGGCGATAAATCAATCTCGCACCGATATGCACTACTGGCAGCAATCGCCGAAGGGAAGTCACGGCTTGAGAACTTTTCGTCCGCGACAGATTGCGCCAGTACGCTTGCGTGTGTACGCGCATTGGGCCGCCATGTAACGCTGGCAGACGGAGCGGTCGAGATCGAAGGATGCGGCGCGCAACTGCGTGCGCCCGCTGCTGCGCTGGATTGCGGGAACTCCGGATCGACCATGCGCATGATGGCAGGAATCCTGGCTGGGCAGGACTTTGCGAGTGAACTCGTGGGAGATGCATCGCTGTCGCGGCGTCCGATGGCGCGCATCATCGAGCCACTGCGCAGCATGGGTGCAACCATCGAGGCAGCAGAAGGCGAGCGGGCGCCGCTTGCTATTCGTGGCAGACGCTTGCGCCCCATTGAATACGCCTTACCTGTCGCGAGTGCACAGGTGAAGACCTGCGTTCTATTTGCGGGGCTCTTTGCTGACGGCGAGACGACGATCAGCGAACCGGTGGCGACGCGCGACCATGGAGAACTGGCTCTGCGTGCCTTCGGGGCAAGCGTACAGCGTGAGCGCAATAGCGTCACAATCGCCGGAGACCAGACGCTCCGGGCTATTAATGCTTATGTTCCCGGAGATATCTCGTCGGCAGCATTCTTCCTATGCGCAGCCATGCTGTTTCCGGATGCCAACCTGGTACTCGATAACATCCTGCTAAACCCCACGCGCGCCGTTCTGCTCGATGTGCTCACCGCGATGGGAGCGCGCATCAGCTTCCTTCAGGTCGCGGAGCGCCACGGCGAGCTGGTGGGCACGATCCGTTTACAAGCCGGTGCTTTGCTGGGGACGACAATCGCCGGCGCAAGTTCGGCAGCGCTGATCGATGAACTGGCGGTGCTGGCAGCGATTGCGCCGTACACGCGTGATGGGCTTGAAATTCGCGACGCGCGGGAACTGCGGGTAAAGGAATCCGACCGCATCGCCAGCGTGGCGCAGAACCTGCGCACCATGGGTGCCGTCGTGGAAGAGAGAGAAGACGGTATGCGCATCCCAGGCGGCCAGCAACTCAGGGGAGCGCAGGTCAATTCCTTCGGCGACCATCGAATAGCTATGGCTTTCAGCATCGCAGCATTGCGCGCCGAGGGCGCAACAGAGATCACGCACGCGGAAGCTGCCGGTGTTTCTTACCCCGGGTTCTACGCCGCCTTGGAGTCGTTGCTGGTGCGTTGATTGCGAGTTGTCCGCCAGAGAGAAGCCAGAGCTCAAAAGTTCATGGCTGTCGAGCCCACCTCTGCTGAGTCAGGGCCATCCAATGTCTCAGTCCCCCAAGTGCAAGGAGCAGCACTGTTGCCCCCTTGCATCCGTGTGACTGTTCAGCTTGGGACAGAGCGGAGACAGAAGACATGAAACTGATCGCTTTGGTGATGCTTGTTGCAGTGCTTTGTGTGCCAGCCATGTTCGCTCAGGATGAGGAGCTGAATCATGGCACTATTGGCGCTTTTATGAACTACTTCCGGCTTGAGCACGCCGATGCCAACATGATTGGCATTGGCGGCCGGCTCGGTGTCAACGTCCACCCCAATTTGCAGCTGGAAGGTGAAGCGGCTTACGACTTCGAGCGTAACTTCGATACGACTATTCCTCTTCCCGGTGGCGCTCCGAACACGTTTGCACGGTCGCCTCTGCGCCTGGTGCATGGTCTGTTTGGCCCTAAGCTCCAGGTTGGAACGGGTGCATTCCGGGCATTCGTGCTCGCCAAGGGCGGGTTTCTGAACTTCAGCAGGAACAAGAACTTCGCTGGCGCCATCGGAGCTGTTCCAAACGGTGACACGAATGGCGTGTTCTACCCCGGCGGGGGCTTTGAAGCCTACGCGGGAGCGATTGGGATACGCGTGGAAGCTGGCGATGAGATGTACTGGGATAACGGCGCGAACCATAATCTTCGCGTAACGGTTGGACCACAGTTCCGGTTCTAGGCAGCACCTCTGCGGAAACGCGGAACAATCAATCGGCCTCCGTGCTGCTTCTTTTATGCCCCACGGCCCGCAGGAACCCGCAAAACATCCGGTATCGAGGCTAGTGGAGCAGGCACTCGGAGCCACGCAGGAGTTCGCGTGCTTGCTCGTGACGTGTGTGCGTGAATGACAGAACGATAGCTCGGGTTGATCTGGCACGAGTGACCCGATGTGGGGTGACGCTTGTCACTGTCGGCTTCACTTGCGTGCGGCACCATATAGACATAGCGCCGTAACTTCACGCGGCAGCCCCGTTCTCAGGACTACATTTTCGATGAAGGCCCAGGACATGGGAAAGTACAACGTGTCATTTCCGACGATCTTGCTTTATGGTGCATGGTTCCCGGAGTGGAGCCGCCACGAGCACGACCAAAAGGGAATGCGCTTTCGGCTTGCGCGCCTCCCATTCGACCTGCATGAGGTGGGCGATGACGCAAGTATTGAAGCCGTTGTCATGCATGAAGCCAGTTTGCCGCCGGATGTCGATGCATGGGTGTCTAATCTGCGGGAAGTTCGTCCCAAAGTTGAAGTGTTGATCTGCGGAGAAGACCTCTCGCTGGTGGACCGCATGACTGCGAGCTTCGATGGCTTCGTCATTAATAGCGGAAAAGCAGACGATTTCGCTGATGCTGTGCGTTTGGTTCTGGCCCGTTGCTGCGCGAGAAAGCGGCGCGGCAAGACGAAGTGCCGCCACACCGGCAAAGCGGCGCACGCATAGCACTCCGCGAATTCGACAGTGTGATAAATTGTTTGTGTGTGGGCGCGTAGCTCAGTTGGTAGAGCAACGCCCTTTTAAGGCGTGGGTCCTGGGTTCGAGTCCCAGCGCGCTCACCAGTAGTGAAAGAGCATCGTCCGGAAAACAGGCTTGGTACTGGATTGAATGGGAGACAATCCAGTGCTCAACGCAAATCGCATTCCGACCGCTCGGCCATTAACCCCGCCGGAAACACCTCACCCGATCGTTCAGCTCGAAGACCTCTACAAAGCCTCGCCTGATCTTCTCGCCGTCGCGCGCCTCATTCTCGAAGTTCGCTCAAAAGACGAATTCGACTGGAAGTTCGCCATCATCCGTGAGGTTGCCCTATCAGCAATCGCCAAAGCGGAAGGGCGCCGCTGATGGCCGCCGCGCGCACCATCCCAACTCTCATTGTCCCAGGCGTCTGCCGGTACTGCGGCTGGACCGATCAAACCGTGTGCAGCAATCCGGCGTGCGTAAAGCAGCACGTCCTGACGGCCCGCAATTCAATCTTCGTTAGCAATGCCGAGGCCGCGCTTAGCAAGTTCGCTCCACTCTCGACATCTCGTCCGAAAGACGGTGCGCGATGAGGACCACCCGGATGAGCAAGGAATTCGTCCAGTCCTTCGCGCTGTGTGATGCGATCGAGTCAATCGAGTCGCTCATCGAATGCAACCTCAACACGGATCCCAAGCTGCGCACCGAACAAGAGATCGCCCTTGGGCGAATTTGGAATCATCGCCTGGAACACTACAGGTCACTGCAGCGCTCAGTGTCCAAGCACGTCCGCGGCAGAGTGCGTAGGGTCTTGCGGATAGAGCATCGACTCATCCAGGACCTGATCGACGTCGAAGCGCTCCCCGTAACGAAAGCCGGTGCAAGATGAGCGGCACAACGATCTGCAATTGCCAGTGCGTCCAGTGCATAGCCATCAGCAAAGGAAGCAACGATACCCACTGCGGCAGAGTGCTGTGTTGGAGCCCAGATCATCCCACTCCGACGAACACTCTCATATTGCTGCGCGGGATGTTGGACGATCATCAGCGGATGCACCCGCACCATCATTACCTGTGTGCGTTGTGTCTGAACGCTTCATTCGCGATCGCCGACATACAACGTATTGCGGGAGACGAGATGTCTGCCGCGATCACCGAATTCAACGCGCGATATCCAGTCGGTACGTCAGTTCGCTTCTGGTCTGGACTCCGTGAGGGCGAGGGCCAATTGGGCACGACCTGGACGGATGCGCAGATGCTCTCCGGTAACACCGCTGTCGTCTATGTTCGCGATTTCAACGGCAACAATCGCGGATCCATGTCGCTTACACACGTACAACCGCTGGAAAGCGAAGGCGGTGCACGATGGGCCTAGGACACTGTCGCGTTGTTCGCTACATCTGGGTCAACGTGTTCGCCTTCCTCTGTGGCTTCAATATCGGCCGCGGAAATCTTCTCGGTTTCGCGATGTTCCTCGGCGGCATTGTGTGTCTGACCGTCTGTGTCAATCGGATGCTAAACCGCCTGGAGTCGAGCAACCAGAACGGAGGCCGCTGATGATCGCCGTGCAAGTCCTGGAAGAGAAGCTCCGATTCACGAGCGAGCTGGAGCGCAAAGGCCTCGGAGCTAGAGCGGCGAAGAACCTCGCTAACGTCCACTGCTCGATCGCGATGGTCATGGCGAATGGCGAGCTGCGCTGCCGTGCTTGCGGCAAGACGGAAGGTCTGAGCCTACGCAGCGTCTTTGAGTACATCCAGAACGGATGGCCCGAATGCTGCGAACAAAGCATGTGTTACGAAGGCCCGACGCCGCTGACCGAGGCTGGTGCATGAGCGCGACGACCATAGCGGAAATGCCCAGCCAAGAAAGAGCGAAGAAGAGTCTGGTCCTGCGCGAGCCGAGCGCCGATGCCAAGTACTTGCTGCGCCAGGCGGCGAGCACACTGCAAAAAGAGGGATTCGATTACCGCGAGGGTACTGACCTGTTTCGCGTTTACTACATGGACGTCGCGTTGTTGATGGATGGGGGCGTGAAGAAGGCTGCTGCAAAGCGGATCGGGATCTCGCGCAACCATGTCCGCGATTTCTATAAGCGCGCGGTGGACGTGCTGCGATGAAGTACTTGGTGGATGCTGGGGAGATCGTCTCGGTGAACGGCGTGTCGCCACGCGACTCGGTCCACCTGGCGCTGACGGCGCTCGGCGATCGCGCCAGGTTCCCGGTCACGGTCCACGAGCTGGGGACAGGCAAGGCGTACTTGTTCGTCGAGCACGCCGAGTACGTCCAGGTCGATCCAGGAGATCCTCTGCCGGTCGGGGAGAAGAAGACACCAGGGCGCGTGAGCCGCGATGCCTACGAAAGAGTGAGGGCGTGATGCGTACCTTTGTGGCTAGGAACGGAGACACGATCGAGCGTCTCGAAGAGCTTTTGGAAGAGGAGGTCGCTGGCCTCTGCCAAGCTCGCGCCTCGTTGGACGATGCCGAGATGCGCGTCAAGCCACTCCGCCATGCCGTTACAGAGGCGGAGTCCAACTGTCTCAACATCAGTACTCGCCTGCGGTTCGCTCGGGAGGAGAAGAAACAAAGCGACCGCCGCGAGCTGGCTAAGGGAAATGTTGTAACGGCATACCGGGGGGAGTATGGCCACAGCGAAATGTGAGCGGTGCGGTGGGTGGTTCCTACGCCCATCCAATCGCGAGCCTGGAACCTGGCGCATGTGCAATGAATGCTGTCGCCATATTGCCGAGCAGTCATTGGGTCCGGATACGAACGTTGACAGAGATTCGCCAACAACGAGAGCCGGTGGGCTGAGAACGCGAGCGAGTGCCAGTGCGGGGAGCTACGGGGAAACCGCACCTTGTACCGAGTCGGAGGGCATCGGGGTAAGGCCGATGCAGGATAGGCCAAGCGTGGCCGCGTTAACTCACAGCGGAGTACATGCCGGACGGAGTGCCCAGCGGTGACCGATTAGCCGCTGGTTGTACTGGAGACACTGATGACGAGAAGCGAACATGTTCGATGGTGCAAGGATCGCGCGCTCATGTATGTGGACGACGGTGATCTGCAAAATGCTTACAGCTCCATGGTTTCGGATTTGCGGAAACATCCGGAAACTGAAAACCACGCGGGCATCGAGCTCGGCATGGGCCTGATGTTGATTGGGGGCTTAAACACCCCCGAGAAGATGCGAAATTTCATTGAAGGATTCAACTAGCCGGTGACGAGATGACGTTCAAGAACCCGATGGTCGACCTGGAAGGAAAGCGCGAGGAACCAGTGATCTGCGAGAACTGCGGAGCCGACGTACAGCCGAACAACGTGAAAGCCCATAAGCTCACGCCCGCCTGCATACGCAAGATGTTCGAAAGAGTTCTACCCGGGTACGACGTCGATGTCACTGTGACGCGACTGCCCTACGATCGGGCGCGCGTGAAGGTCAGCGCCAATTTGTCTGTTGAAGTCAAAACCGAAAGGAAGGAACGCCGATGCCGCCGACAGAAGAGGTGTACTTCATGAAGCATCATTTGCTCCGGCAGCGCGTAGCAGCGCGCCGCCGGACATACCTAGGTAAACAACTGAGGGACAACAGCAAAGAGCTTAGCACGGCTGGTCAACTGCATTCGATAGGCCGGCTCGTGCGCTGGTGGCTCTCGTGGTTCCCGGCTCCAGCCGGCAGCAGGGTGTGACGTAGGTAGTCAGGTGAAGCGGTCACTTTCAGAGAAGGAGGTCGGAAGCATAGCCTCTGCCGGGTTCGGTCTCTCCCAGTGTTTAGCCGGGCCCGGCAGTGAAATGCGATGCGGGTTATCTGTAGAGCTGAAAACCCGAGACGAGAGAACAGCAATGCCATGTGAATTCATAAATACCGGTAATGGACATTTCGCAATCGCATGCAGCCGAGGCCGCAAGTCCCCAGCTTGTAAGTTCTGTGGCAAACCGTCCACCAGGTTGTGCGACTTCGCCGTCAACGTCGGGGACATCGGCCATACGAAGACCTGTGACGCTCCCATGTGTGACGGATGTGCCACGAGGGTCGGCGCGAACACGGACTACTGCCCGATGCACAAGGATCCGAATCGCTGCGCTGTGTGCGGCTGGCCACTGGAACCTGCACAGGGCGGAGTTGGATGCTTGCGCGGCAACTGCTCCATGCGTCCGCGTCCCGCCATGTTGTACGACCCCCACAGAGCCGAGCAGGAGTCCACTGGCGAGAAGTCCCATGAATGCTGTGACCACCGCAGCGCGAACGTAACGACGGGTTGTCCTGATTGCGGCCGAGCCGTGGATGCGTGCGGTATGCCGATCAAAGGATGCGAATGATAACGATCACGATCGAGAAGACCGAGACGTTGACTTACACCGAGCAGCAGAACCTGGTCACTAAGGAAGAGCCATCTGATGTCGTCGAGGATAAGGACTACGGCGGCGGCAAGAGGGTCATCATGAAGCGCGAATACCAGGTGGTCGATCTGAAGAAGGCGCGCGAGGTGAAGACGGTCCTGGCATGCCAGAACATCGCTGACGAGAGCTCGTTCGACCTGGTCAAAGTCCTCAAAGCCGTTAACAACATAGAAAGCTAAACGATGAACAGCACGAAGATTGAGTGGACTCGTAACTCGGATGGCAGCGAAGGCAAGAGCTGGAACCCGATCCGTGCCCGATTCAAGGGTGACGGAAAACAAGGCTGGTACTGCCAGAAGGTCAGCCCCGGTTGCAAGAATTGCTACGCTGAGCGGCGCAATAAATGGATTGGCAACGGTGCGGCCTACAACGACTCCGACCTCCGGACCTTGGATGTGTACCTGGACGAGAAGGCGCTACTAGAGCCGTTGCGTCTGAAGAAGCCCACCAACATCTTCGTGTGCTCAATGACTGACCTGTACGGATCGTGGGTTCCGGACGAGTGGATCGATCGCATCTACGCGGTCATGGCGCTCTGCCCCCAGCACACGTTCATGGTGCTTACGAAACGGCCGGAGCGAAGGCTGGCATGGTTCAGCAGACCTAACAATCCGAACTTTTCGAAACGCATCAGCAATCCGTGTGCGTGGTATGTGTGGGTGCAAGTTGCTTCGGTCCAAAATGCTGTTCGTGTAGAAACATGCAATCCGTTCACTTGGGCGAAGTTCGCTGAGGACGACTCGGTAAAGCCTTGGCCCCTGCCGAACGTGCGCGAGATGGTGACTGTCGTCAACCAAGACGAGGTCGATAAGCTGATCCCGGTTCTTCTGGAAACTCCCGCAGCGTGTCGCGGACTTTCCATCGAGCCGATGCTCGGGCCAATCAACGCATCACGATACCTGTGGCCCGCGTGCGGGTGGTGGAGAGGAAACTACCGGTCATACGCGGAGGCTAAAGCCGCTGGAGCTGAATGCGGAATGAAGCCGCAGGCTCTAGTATTGGCTTCTTCAAAGTTCATCGACTGGGTAATTGTCGGCGGCGAGTCCGGTCCTCACGCGCGGCCGATGCATCCCGACTGGGCGCGATCACTGCGTGACCAGTGCCACGCGGCCGGCGTCCCGTTCTTCTTCAAGCAATGGGGTGAGTTCAGCCCGAATGAAGAAGGATATTCGCGTGATGGCGGAATCCCTATTGTTCGCTTCCCGGATAACGAGATCCTCTGGAAGCTCGGCAAGAAACTAGCGGGACGCCGCCTTGATGGCCGCGAGTGGTCTGAATACCCGGAGGCGATCGCACGATGAAGATCGTCATTGGCAAGTCCGCAGATGGACGTCAGGTCGGCTTCGACCTGGATACATTGATCACGACGCGTCTGCTCATCCAGGCGAACTCCGGCGCCGGAAAGTCGTATCTGTCTCGGCGCTTCATGGAGCAGTTGTTCGGACACATCCAGGTGATCGCGATCGATCCCGAGGGCGAGTTCGCGACGCTGCGCGAGCAGTACGGCTACGTGCTTGTTGGCAAAGGCGGCGAGACGCCGGCGGACGTCCGCTCGGCCGCGACCGTTGCCGAGAAGCTGCTCGAGCTGCGCGCCTCGGCAGTGTGTGACCTTTACGAGATGAAGCCCAGCGAACGGCATCGCTGGGTGCAAGCCTTCCTGGAAGCGATCGTGAACGCGCCCAAGGCGCTGTGGCATCCGGTGATTATCCTTATCGACGAGGCGCACGTTTTCTGCCCGGAGAAGGGCGCTGGCGAATCGGTTGCGTCCGAAGCCGTGATCGATCTGGTGACACGCGGCCGTAAGCGCGGTTTCTGTCCCGTGCTCGCAACGCAGCGCCTGTCGAAGCTGCGCAAGGATGCGTCGGCCGAGCTGCTCAATCGTCTCGTTGGCGGAACCTTCGAAGACGTCGACATCAAGCGCGCGGTGGACCTGCTGTCGATCGCTCCGGAGGACCGCCGGGACTTTGTAGCATCGCTACGCACGCTCGATCCGGGATGGTTCTATGCGCTCGGTCGCGCGGTCTCGAAAGAGCGCGTGCTCTTCAAGGTGGATCCAGTTGCGACGTCGCACCCGAAGCCGGGATCTGCGAAGCATGCCGCCGAGCCTCCCCCAACTCCTGACCAGGTCAAGGCGCTGCTGCCTAAGCTCGGAGATCTCCCGAAGGCGGCCGAAGAAAAGGCGCGCACGGTTGATGACCTGAAGGCGAAGATCCGGTCGCTGACAGCCGAGGTGGCAGCGGCGAAGCGTGAGAGACCTGCAGCGCCCGCGGCGGCCGTCGATCCGGAGCGGTTGAAGGCAACGATCGAGAAGTCTGTGCGGACCGCTCTGAAAGAGCGCGACCTGCATTGGACGCGATCGCTGCGCGATTACCAGCGCTCGATCAACGGAGCGATCGCTGAGGTTGGGACGACTTTAGCCGAGGCGGTGCGTTCCGTAGCGGTTCAGACACCTGAACCGATCGGCGAGATCTCGGCGGACGTCCAGGTGGTAGCAAAGCCGCCACTCACCGTGAAGGATCGAATCATCGAGGATCCTCCGCGGCGAATCCATCCTGACCAGGCGAACGCTGAATCGAACGGCGACATCACCCGGCCGCAATACAAGATTCTTTCCGCGCTCGCGCAGTTCGAAGCGATTGGGCGGACGTCGGTGCCAAAGAAGTGGGTCGCCGCGCTCGCGCAAGTAAGCCACACCTCCAGCGCGTACGGCAACAATCTCGGAGCGTTGCGGACGGGCGGTTACATCGAGTATCCCGCGCCTGGCGAAGTGGCGCTGACGGCCGAGGGACGCAGGAACGCTCCGCAGGTGGATCCACCGCGGAGCCCAGAGGAGATGTTCGATCGCTGCGCGCAGATCGTGACGCGTCCCCAGGCTGCGATTCTCGATGTGCTTCGCCAGAAGTATCCGCACGCGATGGACAAGCAGGCCGTAGCCGATCTCGCCGGCGCGTCGGCAACGTCGAGCGCTTATGGCAACAACCTAGGCGCGCTCCGCTCCGCTGGCATGATCGACTATCCGGCGCCCGGCAAGATCCGCGCCGCAGACTGGCTGTTCCTGGAGGAGTCGTAGGCATGGGGGTAGCTAGGTGAGAACGATCTCGGAAGTCGTGAAGTGGTGTGCTGGCGCGCTGGTCGAACACGGAGATCCAGCGGTCCCGGTGTGCCAGCTCTTCTTTCGCTGGGTTGAAACGCCGGCTGCGTATCGCGGTGATGAACTGGTCTGCGGCGTCATGGATGGCCAATTCGGTATTTGGTTATGCCCGGGCGAAGCGATCGCCATGCCTATCGTCGAAGGCGCGGCCGAGTTCGGAATGCTTAATGCGATCGACAACTTCGGTGCAACGAAGATTGCCAACGGTGTGTGGTCGCTCAGCCCATCTCTCAATTTGCCTGATCTCATACACGGCTTTGTTGTGTTGTACGACGTCCCGGATCCGGCTCCCTGGGAGCGCAGGATCATCTTGCTAAGCGAGGAACTCATTGCATGAAGATCACGATCGAGAGCACGTCGAAGATCGTCGAGCTGAACGGCGTGCCCATGCGCATATGGGAAGGCGAGACGAGCGACGGCATTAAGGTGCATTGCTATGTCACGCGCATTGCCGTGCGACATGAGGACGATCAAACGCAGTTCCAGCAGGAGCTGCGGGAACACCGCGCGCCATCGGCCGAGGTTGAAGCTATCCCGCTGAGGATGGTGCTCTGACCAAGATGGCCCGTCGCGCAAAGCATTTCAAGTTTTCGTGCTCCGCGTGCCAGGACACCGGCCTCGAGCAGGCTCCAGAGGAAGTGTATCGAGTGCGCCTCTGCACGAAGTGCGACGGCGCCGGCAAACAGAAGCTAACGATCGCGGAGAGGATGGAGCAGCTTGAGCATTCCAGATAGCGTCGCGTCCACGGTCGAGATTGTTTATTCGAATATTGGAGAACATCAGGGATGATATTCAAAAGCCGCGATGAACTCCCAGCAACGTGCAAGTGTCTTCTGTGCGACAAGGATAAGCCTCTTGTCGAAATCATCGTCGTCCGCCATCGCAAGAGCGGACATTTCCAAGTTCGGCCCCGCTGCAAGCTGTGTCACAACATGCGAGAGCGTGGACACCGGAGAGAGTACAAGACGAAGTATCTCCGTCGCTGGCGGACGTACAACTCCGAAGTCAATGAAAGCTACTGGCGGACTTCCTCCGAGCAGAACCGAGAACAGATAAACGCTCGAGCGCATGCACGGTTTATTGCGAATCACGACGCCATTCTCATCCAGGGACGGCTTCGCCGGCGGGCTGGAATGCGTGTCAGTCTCGCGGAAGCGAAGAAGTTGCTCAGCCGTTTCGGACGTTGCTATCCGACCCGATACGGGCTTACTCCGGACGGACTGAAGGAGTGCGAGCGGATCCGGTCGCGCATGCGATCTGCTGGTCAAAAGGTGTCCGCTCTAGATATCCGGATGATGGTGTACGAAGACGGCTTCTACCTGAAGCCTTCGCGCCAGCCGGTTCCGTATAGGACTGCTTCAAACAGACTGCGCCGCTGGCAGGCAAAACAACGTATGCGAGCAGCCGCTGCATGACTCTCCGCGGCTTTGCGAACGAATGCTTTTCGAAAACGAGTCAGTTCTCGGCAGGAATCGAGATGAACAAATCGAGGTTAACAGGTAAGATGAGCGGCACACCCAGAGCGTTAGTACAACAGATGAACCTCGCAAGTGAAGGGGATCTGATGCCGGTAGCGGAGGGCCAGTCATAGCCTCCAGGTCCAAACCCGGATCCAAGTATCAAGCCGTGATGGTCCCGACGCAGAGCGGTCTCTACGTCGCTGGCGTTCCCGCGCAGACGCGACAGTTGCCGCTTCCCGCATGGCTGTTCCATGCTCTCGGTGAAAAGGTGACGGCGCATAAGGCCAAAGCTGAGACGCGACGAGCTGCTAAGGATAAGCAGGCGACGCTCCTACTGGGCAGCGCGGCCATTGTCCTTGATGTACTGCCCCACGATGGCGGCAGAAAGCTCCACGTAAAGCAGAAGTCGCTCAGCGATATTGCGCCGGCGATGGGCTATAAGCACGCGGCCACCGCGTCCAGAAAGATCAGCCAGGTCTCTCCGGATCTGATTAAGACCACGCCGACGTACAGCTCGAATAAGTACACATGGGGAGTTCCAGAGTCCTCCAAGAGACGGTACAAAGATTCCGAGCATCACGACCCCAGCTCCGCCGAACTCGCCAGGATCGAAACATTAGCCAGGCATTTTTCGCAGGACGATTTGTCCAATACTTTCTTCCGGCACTTCGCGGCAGTCATAAACCATCCCAACATCCCGCTGACGAGCACCGAGCGCATTGTCCTGCTCCACTTGTATGCGCATGGACTTCTCGTTCGCGATCGCGCCTCGGGGTTGTGGAAGGCTGGAAAGGTGCAGCAGTCGCAGGAGTCGATCGGAGCCAAGACGGGGCTGCATCGAGACACCGTGCGCTGGGCTCTCCGCAGGATGGCTGTGGAGTGGACCGGACGCGATGGCGTGACGCACAAGGGCCTGGGACTCCTGAAGTTTATCGGTAAGCCTGGTCAGTGGTTCAAGGATGGGCAGCCGGTCAAGCACAAGTGTCCTGGGGCCGTGTGGAAGCAGCAAGAGTCGAACGAGTACATAGGGGTTGCTGACTTCATCGAGAGCGACAAGGAACGCTACGATCGCTGCATGGTGTCGGTACGGGCGACTCGGCAGGCCGCGGCGGAACTGATGGACCAGATCTACGGCGACACGCGCGACGAGTGGTTAGCAAAGAACGGGCAGGTGCAGTCATTTTACAAAGAGTGCAGAAGCAGGATGCTGGCAAGAGGGGTTAATAGCAGCCTGATCGACGTCGCGATCCCGCGACCACCTACCTAGGGAACACTTTCCACAACATGCAAAAGCGGATTCAAGGGCCAGGCCGAAGTGTGCCTGGCCTCTTTTCGTTTCTGAGGTAAGAAACACGCCCACTTAGGAGGATGGCTCTTTTTGCGTGCACACTCTAGTTGTCACGGTCAGATCTTCGGGAGCAGGACTCGTGCACACTCTAGTTGTCACGGCGTCTGCGAGCATCCAACATGCACACTCTAGTTGTCACGAGGCGATTCACAGGTGCAAAAACGTTGCTCTCGTCATGATTGGAAGCAGCACCAAGAACTTTTCCCCCATGATTGAAAGCAACAAGGTGGATACCTGGAAGCAGCAATTAGTATTTGGGACCCGATTCCGGCCTCGCATTGCGGTTCCCCATACATACACGTCGCCGCCGTAGATTTACTTTGTGGACGCTGTGGATTGTTGAGGAGGCGCGCACGCGCGCGTCGGGCCTTCGGCCTTCTTCTTGAAAGGCATTGAGGTGCGATCGCAAAGAACGCGATCGAATCAAAGGCCTCGATCATTTGTGTTGGATAGGGGGCTGCGCCCCCTCCAAACCAACCCCGCTCTCTCCAAGAAGGGAAAAGCAAGTCTTGAACCAAAGTGCACAGCAGAACACGAACATGGAAAAGATATCGAGATGGCAAAGACAACGGCAAAGGCAAAACCAAAATCACGCGAGCGTAGGCGAATCAACACTCCAAACGACAAGCTGTAGGGCAGAGACTGAGTCCGATCGGGCGTCGGTCGAAGTTCGTCCTGGATGATCCCCAGGATCGCGCAGAGGTTCCCTACTGTGTTCTTCGAGGACGTCCGCCCTCGCGTCCGTTGATCCGAGCAGCCTCGGCCTTGGCGTCGGATGTGGCGGAGCCGCCGATCGCGCCGTTGAGGCGAGCAGCTATAGTCTTCGCGGCGGACGAAACGCTGCCGCCTTTTCGTCCGGCTGCAGCTCGAATCTCCGATAATGAGCTAGGTTTCTTCATATCTACTCATCCACGCCCACGCCAAGCATCGCTCGAAATCACCGAGCCACGCTGCAGCCTCTGGATAGAAGGGCAGCCCGACGTCCAGCCGCACAGCGCACCACGGCTCGCCAGGCACTTCGTTCGGAGATGTAGCGTATTCCATACTCCCCGTTTCGTGCAGCATCCGCCATACCGCGGCGCCACGCAGTGAGTGCGCGGCAACACCAATCGTGACGAGTGGCATTCCGTCAGGAGTGTAGATTGTCGCGATCATGCACCGGCCCTCGTCGGTGATGTTGATCGTGTAACCTGGTCGCCCCGGAATTACGGATTCGCGCGCGTGCAATGCCCAATCGATTACGTTCTCAAGCTCTGCGACGACCTGGTCGCTGACCTCACTTCTAGGAGATCGGCGACCGTGTCCAGTCGTGAGGGTGACGTGCCAGATGTAGTCTTTTTTGGCCATCGGACTACATCATATTTGCTTTGATTGGGTTTGTTAGCAGGTTTCTGTTATTTGTGTTTAAGAATTCAAGTGTTCACGCTCTCGGTCCATGCTGTAGATTTGTGCGCTGAAAAGGATGGACTGAAATGGACAGACACCTAGAGGCACTGCTGGCGATCGCCCACGAACTTAAGGCGATTCGCATCCAGCTCATGAAGGCAGATGAGAAGAGCCCCCAAGCGCGATTCAGCATGGAACGTCAAATCGATTACATCGTCGGCATCGCCGATAGCTGCCTGAATAGTGCGAGCAGTGGCAGGAAAGTGTAAGGAACTGCAATGGCGCTCCGAACGAAAAAGACCAGGCTGAAAGATGTGATTGCACGCACACCACGCCGGCGATCGAGACGGACCACCAGTCCTGACTTCCTGAAGCAGATCCGCGAGCTGCTGAACGGCTACGCCGATGACGTGGACAAGAGCGACCTCAGCACGCACTCCAAGGCCATGTACATTGGCCACGCCGATAACTTCGTGCGGTGGATCCACGGAGAGTTCACACCAGGCTCAGTCGGCACTCGCGATCGCAAATCTCTTCCGTTCAAACCGGCGCCGGCAGAACCTGAAGAGACAAATTCATTACAGGAAAACCCCGTTACTCTTTAGGTGACAGGCTGGCAGAACATCGTTATACCGATCCGATTTCTTTGTTCGCAAAGAGAATCCTGTTGCATCGCACGCAGAGTTGTAGGTACGATTTGGCACCTGCTACTTACATCTCTTCTTCGGGTCCTTCCCGAACGCTGGCCTTAACAAGCCTCCGCTGAGCGAATCCGGCCGCAGTACTCAACGTCACAAGTGTTTGTACACTCCCCCGCATTTGCGTTCGGCCCCCACTACAGGACGATATGGCAAGACACGTTCATCGTGCGGTAGTAGTTTCCGCAAACGGCGACCGACTCAAATCCATCAGTGAACGCGAAGCTTATGCACTGGTTGAGAGCGGCCAGGCAACGCGCCTGACGACATCGCGCGAACTGGCGAAGGGCAAGCGCCTGGTGATCATGATGAAAATTCGTCGAAAGAGTTGCCGAGTAGTGGCGACGCTGACGAAACGCGACATGGTCAACAACGCCGAGGCGCACGAAGAAAATCGCAGGTGCTTTTCGCGAGACAAAGTGGAGAGCTGGCCTGAGATCCATGACACCTTTGCGGTGACGATCGTCGCCGGCCGTGTGTGGATCCCGAGCGAGACGGCCGCTGCAGCAAGGGCTGCAGCATGCAAACCGAGATGACGAACATGGTTACGGCATTGGGCACCGCGGCGGTCGAGGATGCGAAGTAACTCTGCGCGTGATGTTGCGGATGCCGTGCTCAGCGGTAAGTGGATCCCTGGAAGCAAGTCGCCGGCGGTCGACGAAAGCCGGCTCGAGCTCAAGCTTTGCGAATGGTGCCCGCGCATATTTGTGCGGGCGATAGGTACCGATGAAAGATACTGCGCTCACTGTCGGCCAGGAAGTCACAAATGCAGAGCGCGCAAAACCGCGGACCTGCGTCGGCCTTCGAGAAAGATCGTCGACCGAAAGGCTATTGCCGCCGCTCGAATGTCCAGTCTGTTCGGGTGATCAGCTCGAGTGGGCGTGGAAAGCGGAAGATCCTAAGTTCTACGCCGGCGCAATCATCTGCCGGAGCTGTCGTAGTGTGTTGAACGTCGACCATCAGTCTTAATCGACAAACCAAAACAAATTCCCATATCGAAAGTGTCGCGGGCTAAACGGCCCGCGAGTGCACGGTCGTGCGCGCTGCATCGCTGCGCAGGCGGCACGCGCGACCGTTCGCGCCGAGGAACGAACATGACAGACGGACAGACGATGGTCGCAGTGACAGTCGCGGTCCAGATCATCAGTGCAGCGATACACGTCGGAATCTCGAAGCGCGCGCAGACCGAGACTGACCGGCGCTTGGAAAATGTGGAGGGCGACGTGATGAATCACGAGGGTCGGATCTCTAACGTCGAAGGGAAGCTCTCGATCGCCATGCCTGCGAGAGCCGGGCGATGAGCGCAGTCGCAGCAGTGGTGCTGTCGATGCCGAAGCACGATCTCGCGCGCTTTTGCCTGGTGCACGGTGCCGAGCTGCAGACTGCACTCATAAAGTCCGACGATGGATTCGGGAAACCCATCGACGCTCCGCTGTTGCTATGGGCGATGGCCGGCAGGGAATCGAGCTTCGGAAAGAACCTGAAGCCGAGGCATGAGCCTGCTTATGACATCGGCGGGAAGTATGCGGATACTAAGGCACTGAAACGTTGTGGATCCGCCTACGCGTGCTCTTACGGACCGCTGCAAATCATGGCGTGCAACGCGCTCGATGTCACGCTGGACGAATTGGCGTCCGAGCCGGAGAAAGCGATGAAGGCCTCGGTGGATCGGCTTCGCATGTGGGTCATCGGCCGGCAGAAGGCGGACACGATCGAAGAGATCTGCGATGCCTGGAACACCGGTAACTTCCGCGACCGGATCGTGCCGCATGAGTACATCGCCGAAGTGAGGCACTACTACATAACCGAAGTGATTGGATGAACCTCAAGGACGGATCGCTTGCGCACACAATCGCCTGCTGATATGCGCGCCCGGCGTGTGGCGCCACTAAGTGACCGGGAGCTCACTGTCCTCCAGCTCGTGGCATACGGCAAGCACTACTCCGACATCGCAGAAGAGCTGTTTATCACTCTCGGGTACGTGAAGGCGCTAGGCAGTATGGCGGCGCAAAAGCTAGGCGCTGGCGGAATCGCACACGCCGTCGCGATGGCGCTGCGGCGCGGAATCATTGAATGATGCTGCACTTCTAACGAGGTGGTCGAATGAACCTCAAGGATCTGATTCTCTCAAAGCGCGTGGTCGGCGTCGCGGTCGGACTGCTGTTGCGTGTGCTTGCGCAACACGGAGTCATCGTCCCAGACGAAACGCAGGAAGATCTCGTCGCGGGGCTAATCGATGTTCTCACTGCACTCTGGGTAATTGTGACGAAGATCCTAGACCAGCGAAGGGCTCAACGTCTGTTGCAATCGGCCCAATAACTCGAATCACCAAGCATCAAGGAGGATGCAATGAAGAAGGTGTTCTCAGTACTTGCGGTGCTCACGATCCTGTTGGTGGCGTGCGCATTCACCGGTTGTCCTGACCAAACGAAGCCGATCGAGGTCATCGCGCGCGATGGCGTCGCCGCGGCGAAGGGCTTCATCGAAAGCGAACAGAAGCAGCACCTCGAGGAATGCCAGGCGGCGCCGACGAAACCGGTGTGCATAGCCATTAATAAAGCGATCGCATCACAAAACCTCGTTATCGACGCGATCGAAGTCTACTGTGCATCACCAGAGTTCGCGACTGGTACGAAGCCATGCGTACCGCATCCTAACGCCGAGACACAATTGCGTGAGTCACTGCAGCTACTGAACGACGTGGTGAAGCAAATCAAGACCCTTACCGCGGGCGTTCGACCAGGTCCCGATGATCCGATTGTGCTGAACGCAGGTGTTGGGTTCCTGACGCTGTTGGATATGGCGCTTGCCATTCTGTCCGGCCTACTGGTCTCGCTCGGATCCAATCCAAAGTTCGTAGGCGTCGTTGCCAGTATCGAGCAGGCCGTGTCGTCGCTGAGCAAAGCCAGAGAGGAAGTCGTGACCAAAGACAACCTCGAGGCCTTGCGTACTGAACCTAAGTGGTGAAGTTGTGCCCATAGCTCCAAGGCGTCCGTGCACTCATCCAGGATGCAGGGCTCTCACGACGGATGGGCGTTGCAGTAAGCATCGCGGCGGTCCGCCCAGACTGTCGGCCGCGCGGCGTGGCTACGATCGACAGTGGCGCAACTTCAAGATTGGGTACCTGCGGAGGCATCCGAAGTGTGAGGCCACGAAGGGATGCTCCAGGGCGGCCACTGAACCACATCACATCGTCCGCCTGGTAGACGGCGGGGCCAAGTACGACGAGCAGAACCTGCAGCCGCTCTGCGATCCGTGTCACAACTCGCTCGGCGGACGCGGCGGACTGGCGTAGAACCGATCCAAACAGTCCAGATTTGTATAAATCTCCCGATTTTCATAGACCGGGGGTGGGTCGGATCTCTACGCGCGCCTTGCGGAGACCGTCCCGCCAGTGCTTTTCACGCTTCCGCAAAATTCGTGTTTTTTTAAAGCTTGTCCCGGGCCGCTAATTCGTTGCAACGAAAGAAGCGCGATGACGCTGCCCGGGGCGGGACGAGGCCGAATGCTATGGCGCGACCGAGAAAACCAACGGCACAACTCGAGAGATCGGGCGCTTTCAAGCACGATCCGCAGCGAGCGCGAGAGCGCGAGAACGAGCCCGTGCCGTCGGGACCGCTCGGAGATCCGCCGGAGAACCTGAAAGAGTTGCAAGTCGAGATATGGAACGAACTCTCAGGCCAGGCAGCGGAAGGAGTGCTCACCGTCTGTGACCGGATGTACCTGGAGATCACTTGCGGCCTGATGGCCCGTCATCGCGCCGGTGAACTTCTGAAGGCTGCCGAGTACAACCTGATCATTTCCTGTCTTGGGAAGATGGGGATGACGCCCGCGGATCGAAGCAAAATCAATGCCCCGACCAAGCAAAAGCAGGAAACAGAATCCGAGTTCCAAAAGCTCGCAGCCGCCGCGCGGGGCAAGCGAACAGAAGTCAACTAACGAACTCTGTCCGTTTCCCGAATGCGGCCGTCCGGCCGAGCACGAGGGCGAGCACAAAATAGGCCGCGACTACGTTGCGATCGCAAAGCAGTATGCGTCAGATGTGATCAAAGGCAGGATTCCGGCATGTAAGCAGGCGATACAGGCCTGCCAACGATTCGAGAACGACCTTCGGCGTTCGAAGGGAAAAAAATTTGAGTTCGTCCTAAGCGACGAATCGGCTGAGTACTGGTGCCGCCTGCTCGAGGCCTTCACTCATGTGAAAGGAAAATGGGCGAAGCGCAAAGAGCGCCTGGTCCTCGAGCCCTGGCAATGTTTCTTCGTTGTCAACGCCTTCGGTTGGGTTGAGAAGGCAGAACCGACACGTTACCGGTTTCACAAAGTTATTTTGATCATTCCCCGCAAGCAGGGGAAGACCTTCCTCAGTGCCGGCATCGGCCTTGGGAAAGGATTTGCCGACGGCGAATATGCGGCGGAGGTGTACTTCGGAGCGACGAGCGAAGAGCAGGCCAAGCGCCTGGGGTTCAAATTCGCTCGCGCCATGGCATTGCGATCGCCGGAGTTCTGCCGTGCGTTCGGCGTCAAGGTCAACACACACAACCTGGTGAAGGAAGAAGACGGCTCGATATTAAAGGCTGTCATCGCCAAGCCTGGGGACGGCGACTCACCATCATGTTTCATCGGTGATGAGGTCCATGAGTACCTCACTTTCGAACTGATCGACACGATGGAACAAGGCATGGCGGCGCGCGAGAATCCGTTGAGCGTGATCATTTCTAGCGCCGGTAGCAACACAAGCGGTCCGTGTTATCTGATTCAGCGCGACCTCGAGCGAATCCTGGCAGGCAAAGTCGTAAACGAACGTGTATTCGGAATTATCTACACCATCAACAAGGGAATGGACTGGAAGAGCGAAGACGCTCTCCGAATGGCCTGTCCGAATTACGGAATCTCGGTCGAGCCGTCGTTTCTATTAAACCAGCGCGACTCGGCCGTCGCATCGGCACATAAACAGAACGCGTACAAGCGCAAGTACTTGAACATCTGGGACGGTGCGAGCGCCGGCTGGATGAACATGGAGAAGTGGAAGGCGTGCGCGGATCCCACTCTCCGAATTGAGGATTTCGAAAGCGAAGAATGCATCATCGGCCTCGACCTGGCGAGCCGCAAGGACATTGCTTCCAAGGTGTATCTGTTCCAGCGCCTCATCGATGAGAAGCGGCACACCTACATGTTTGCGAAGCACTACGTCAGCGAACTGGCCGTCCAAGAGAGCACGAACGAGAACTACAAAATCTGGGCCGAGCAAGGGTTACTCACCGTTACGCCCGGAAATATCACGTCTTTCGGGCATATCAAAAGGGACCTGATCGAGGACCGGAAGCGGTTTGTCATTCGTGAAATTCCGCTCGACATGACTCAGGCAATCGCGCTCATCACCCTCATCCAGGAAGAGCCGGAGTGGGACGAATCAATAGAGTTCGTCGAGACTGCGCAGAACTCCAAAACATTTTCGCCGGCAATGAAGGAAGTTGAAGCCGACGTATTTGACGGCTGCCTCCACTACGACGGCGACGCGGTATTCGACTGGATGATGTCGAACGTCGTCTGCCGCACCAACCAGCGCGAAGACATTATGCCGGAGAAGGAACAGCCGGAGAACAAGATCGACGGCCCGGTCGCGCTGTTCATGGCGCGGCGCCGCACGATCGTGCTGCAACCGCAACCCACGCACGAAAGCGAAGGATTGATGATCGTATGAACCGACTGCAGAAGATGGCTAGCTGGATGTTCGAGAAGGCCGTTGGATTTCCGGTGTGGCCGGTTAGTCAGCAGATGCCGGGGGCGTTTCGTCAGTTCTTTGGAATTACGGACGGCGCCGTCACCGGACTCTCAGCGCTGCAGTTGTCTGCCGTGTGGACCTGCTGCAATCTGCTGGGCCGCGTGACGAGCACGCTGCCGATCGACGTCGTCAAAAGCGACGGCGGCGTGAGTCGGCCGATCGATCACTACATTAGCGAAGTACTCGAGCGCCCGAACGAATACATGAGCAAGGTTCCTTTCTGGGAAGCCATGCTCCTAAGCCTAAACCTGCACGGCAACGCCTACGCGGAGATCGTGAGGATAGGGAAGAGAATCACGGCGCTGTGGCCCTTACCATTCGAACGCACGCGCGTGCACTTCAAGAACCGCAATCTTCTGTACGACGTCTCCATTCCGGATGGAACGATAGCGCGGTTCGCGCCCAAAGACATTCTGCACATCCGCAACTTCTCGATCGATGGCATCAACGGCATGTCGCCGATATCGGCCAGCCAGGTAATTGCGCGCACGATGTCAGCCTCGAAGTTTCAGACGGCGTTTCTAAGGAACGGAGCGCGGCCTTCAGTCGCATTCGTTGCTCCGAAAGACGTGAAGTACAGCCCTGAGGCAAAGGACCGGTTACGTGAAAGCGCCGAGAAGCTTTATACGGGAGAGGAGAACGCCGGTCGAATTCTGTTCATGTTTGACGGCATGGAACCGAAGCCATTCTCCGTCTCGCCGGCCGACGCGCAGATCCTCGAGCAGATGCGGGCAGGATCAGCAGAGATCGGTTCGATGTATGGAGTTCCAATGTATTTCCTGAATGACTCCCAAAACGTTCCAACATTTGCCAGTGCCGAGCAGTTCAACCGGAACTTTGTGGACTACGGCGAGGGGCCACTGTGCGTCCGCATCCAGGACGCGGTCAAGCATTCGTTGTTAGCGAGTGACCAAGGCGTGAGCATCAAGTTCAATCTCGATGCGCTCATGCAAGGCGATTCGATTAGTCGCATTAACTACATCCGCACCGCTGTGTTCGCCGGCGTGATGACTCCGAACGAGGGGCGCGCCAAGCTCAACCTTCCTCCGAAGCCAGGCGGCGACGACCTGATCGTGCAATCGAACAACACGCTGCTGAGCGCGCTCGAGGATCTCGCCTCCGCCGCGGCAGCGAAACCCCAACTATCTGCTGGAGGTCGAAATGTCCCGGTCAACTAAGGATTTCAAGTTCTACATGAAGGCCGTAGACGATAGAGGTACTTTCGAAGGCGTCGCTGCTGTGTACGGCAACGTAGACCTGGGCGGCGACGTCATCGAGTCGGGCGCGTTCACCCGGACGATCAAGAACAACGGCGGCGAAGTCCCCATCCTCTGGCAGCACGACTCGCATGAGCCGATCGGCATGGGAAGGCTCGAAGACTCCAAGGAAGGCCTGCTGATTCACGGCGACCTGGTCATGGAGTCTGACGTCGCGAAAAAGGCGCACGGCCTGATGAAGGCCAAGGTGCTCAAGGGATTGTCGATCGGCTACGACACGATCGTCAGCGAATACGACAAGGCCAATGATATCCGCAAGCTCAAGGAATTGAAGCTCTGGGAAGTGTCGCTTGTCACCTTCCCGATGAATCCGAAGGCGCAGGTCACCGGCGTGAAGGGCTCGATCGACGAGCTCGCCGCGTTTCTGAAGCAGGAGATGGACGAAGTGAAGTCTGGCCGGCGAATGAACGTCGCCACTCGCGACGCCCTGAAGCGCGCCATGGATGAAATCTCGGCACTGATGACCGCGGACTCCGACACCGACTCCGCCGGAAAATCACTCGCCAAGCACAACTGCAGCGACTCGGAACTCCACTCGCTGTTCGATCAGTTCAAAAACTTGAAGTTTCACGGAGCATAAGCAATGAAACGTAAACACATCGCTCGCTTCCAACAGGAGTTCCGTGGCTCGAGGATCCTGTCCTTCCTCGGGTTGAACCTTCTCACCCGTACGTTCCCGGTCCTGGCCGTCATGCTCGTTGCATTCGGCGTGTACGCCTTCGCCGCGGGCGAGCACAACACTGCCGGCATTCTGATGGCGAGCACCGCTCCCATTATGCTGCCTGTCGAAACCAAGGAATTCCTGGACAAGGAGCTGAAGGGCCTGCGCGAGCAGCTCGGTACCTTCACCGAGGACGCTCAAAAGCAAATCAAAGCCAATGGGACGATGGCCGAAGAGACCAAGACCAAGCTCGACAAGACGTTGACTGAGATCGCCGAGACGCGCGATCGCATCAAGGGCATCGAGGACAAGCTCTCCAAGTCGACGTCGCTCGGTGATGGTCCTGAATCGAAGACGCTCGGCGCTCAGGTCATCGAGTCGGCCGAGTTCAAGGATTTCGCTTCGAAAGGCTCCAAGTCTTCGGGTCGCATCATGGTCGTTGGCGGCTTCAACCGCAAGACTGCGATCGTAAACGCCACCGGTCAGAATCAGCCGCTGGTTCCGGCACAGCGCGTGCCCGGAATCGTTGCGCCGATGGTTCAGCGGCTCTTCCTTCGCGACCTGCTGAACACGGTTCCTGCTACCTCGAACTCGATTGAGTTCGTAAGGGAAAACTCCTCGACCAACGCCGCGGCTCCTCAGGGCAAAGGCAGCTCGCCCCAGGTCTATGAGAACGTGTCGAAGGCCGAATCGGCGCTGTCCTTTGCACTTACGAACGAACCCGTGCAGACCGTCGCGCACTGGATCCCGGCGTCGCGCCAGGTGCTCGACGATGCTCCGTCGCTCGGCGGATACATCGACGGCCGCATGCGCTACATGCAGGCGCTGAAGGTCGAAGACCAGTTGCTGAACGGTACCGGAACGAGCGGCGACCTGAACGGCCTCGTCACGCAGGCGACCGACTACGACACCGACCTCACCGTAAGTGGGGACACCATCATCGACAAACTCCGTCACGTCCTGCTGCAGATTGAGTTGGCGAACGGCTTTACCAATGTCGTTGTACTCAACCCGACTCAGTGGCACGACATCGAACTGCTCAAGACGACCGGTACCGCGAGCTCCGGCCAGTACATCTTCGGCAACCCGCACGCGGTTACGACTCCGATCATCTGGGGCCGCAACGTGATTCCGACGCCTTCGATGGTTAACGGAAAGTTCCTCGCCGGAGATACCCAGATGGCGTGCGACCTGTACGACCGTCAACAGGCAAGCATCGAAATTTCGCGCGAGCATAGCGACTTCTTTATCAAAAACATGGTTGCCATCCTTTGCGAAGAGCGCCTTGCCCTGGTCGTCTATCGCCCCGACGCTCTGGTGTACGGGTCGTTCTAGAACATCCTCCTGGGACTCACTGCCGGGGCTGGGAAACCAGCCCCGATTTTTTGGAGACAACATGTCAGACCAACGTGTTCGCGTCCGGATGTTGCGCTCGATCGACAGCCTAAAGGCCGATCGCGCGTACAACCTGCCGGAGTCGTTAGCTCAGAAACTGATCGCAACCGGAGACGCTGAGAGCGTGAAGGCTGCCGTCCCGAAAGACAACAAGATGCTTGTTCGCGCTAGCCAGCCCGAAGCTGGATCCACCGAGAACAAAACGCTGGCGTCGATGACGAAAGCGCAGATTGTCGAGCACGCAAAGACGCTCGGCGTCGAGCTCGACAGCAACAAGACGAAAGCTGAGTTGATCGCCGCGCTCGAGCAGAAGTAGACGACCTACAACGAACAGCAAAGGAAGCGACCGGTGGACAACTACTCGTTGGTGAAAATCGCGGACGCGGAAGACGAGCCGATAACACTGTTCGAGGCCCAGACTCATCTACGCCTTCCCGTCCAGTCACCGTCCAACGCCGAAGAAGACGAATACGTCACCGCGCTGATCACCGCTGCGCGTGTAGCGATTGAGAATGAGATCAATCGCCCGATCGGTACGCAGACGTACGAGCTGGGGCTCCGCTACTGGCCGACGATGCTGCGGTTCCCGCGTCCACCGCTGATCAATGTCCTAAGCATCAAGTACGAACTCTTTGGCGGCGAGAAGAAGACGCTGTACGACACGATCGCCTCGCCGGCGATCAATTCGTCGGTCTTCAAGGTTGACGCCTCGGGAGATCCCGGCGAGTTGTGGCTGCGAGGGACTGAGTCCTGGCCGGCCGACGAGCTGGAGCCCGGGTACCCCATACGGATTCGTTTTACCTGTGGAATCGCCGTGCTCGAGCAGCCATTGAAGCAGGCCATGTTGATGGTCCTGTCGCACCTGTATGAGAACCGCGAGCCGGTCGGGAGCGGAACGCAGGCTCAGCCTTTCGAGTTGCCAATGTCGGTGAAGTGGCTGTGCAAGCCATACGCTTTTGAGGAGTTCCGGTAATGGCGCAACAAGTCGTGAGCATTACGGTTAACGTGTCTCGTCCATGGGTATACGTGTGGGCGTTTCTGAAAATCTGCTTCAATCGCGACGTCAAGTGGCTTTTTCGTCGTGCGGTTAGGGTTGCCTGATGTTCATCTCCTGCATCATGCCGACCACCGACAGACGGAGGCAGTTCATTCCTCGCGCCGTTGCGTGCTATCTGGCCCAGACCTGGCAGGAAAAGGAACTGGTCGTCGTAGACGACGGCGCCGCGCCTATGTGGGATCTAGTCCAGCACGTCCCCGGCATCGTCTATCTGCGGTACCCGCCGCGCATGAACGTCGGGCGGAAACGCAATATCGCGTGCGAGCACTCGGCCGGCGACGTCATCGCGCACTGGGACGATGACGACTGGAGCACTCCGGACCGCCTGGTTGTCCAGGCCGATCGGCTGTTGGGGACGAAGAAGCCGCTGTCCGGAGACGGCTCCCTGCTGTTCTGGGACGTCCGGACGAACGACGCCTCAATCTATGCCGGAGGCAAGGATTACGCCTGCGGATCGACGCTGATGTACCGCAAAGACTTTTGGGAACAAAACCGATTTCTCGGCGTTGAGTGTGGAGAGGATTCGAACTTTGTAGGCCGCGCCGCGCGCCTTGGAAAACTGGATGTACGTGAGGACAGCGAGGTTCGCCCCGTGGTCATCGCGACCATCCACCATGGGAACACTTCGGCGAGATCTCCGTACCAGTGGCCCTCGGTCCCGAAGGCGCGCATTCCTAATGGCTACTTTGAGGGAGTTGCATGCAAGCAGGCAAGCTGAGACACCGGATCACCATCCAGCGGCGTCCGCTGACGAAGGATTCCGCCGGGCAGCGCACCGGTCCCTGGGAAGACGTGTTTATCGACCTTCCCGCGGAGGTCCGCGACCTGGCCGGCCGAGAACTCGTATCTGCCCAGGAGATTCATGCCGAAGTGACCGGTGCCATCTTCTTGCGCGGCTTCGAAGGTTGGCGATCGCAAATCAAGCCCGACATGCGCGTCGTCTCCGGCGAGCGCATCTTCGACGTGCGTTCCGTAACCAATCCGGATGGACGCAACCGTGAGCTGCAACTGCTAACGATGGAGATTGTCGGATGAGACAGCCTCTTGAGGCTTACGGCATGCTGTTCGCTCACGGCGGGATGGTTCGCGGCAAGGTGTCTGTAGTGAAGCCCCGAAAGGAAGAATGGGTCGCGTGCACGAAATGCGAAAAAGTGATGCCCAGGTCCTTTGTTGAACTGCATGAGTGTAAGAGGGGCGACTAGCTGTGGCCGCTAAGACAAGAATCAAGATCAACTTGGATCCAAACTTTCTGCGCAAGGTGCAGAACGCCGCAAAGGCGGCAGTGCGCGACTGCTTCGAGGACGAGATCCTGCCGGCAGCTCGCGAAGGATCGCCGAGGGACACCGGGGAGAACGCCGATTCGATCGGGATACGAGTTCGCAGTTATCCAGGAAGAGTTCACGCGCGCATTTTCACGGAGTCCGGGCACGGCGGCTATATCGAGAAGGGAACGAGGAAGATGGGCCCGCGCCCATACATTCTGCCCGCGGTCGAGAGGGGCCTCGCCAATCTCGGCGATCTGGTTCGGGCGCGCCTGGAGAAGTTTGCAAATAAGTACGAGGACGTTCCTGACGAGCTGATCTCGAATGCAATAAACAAGCTGAAGACAAAGCGCGACAAGGGAGTCGGCATTGTCGGTGCCAAGGAAGCGAAGCAAAAGTCAGAATTGAAGCGATTCAGGAAGAATCAGCGGAAACGGGGTCTCCTGTGATCGATTCGAATGCAGCACTCCGCGCTTGGCTATTGAGTGATCCAGCGATCGTCGCACTTGTTGGTGGCCGTGTGTATTGGCCGACGCTGCCACAAGACCACCTCCCAGAGCGGGATGGCCTCGCCATAACGGTCAGCACGCGAGGTGGCCGTTCTGACGCCGAGATGCCAATTATCAATCCCAGCGTGCAGATCGAGACGTGGGCTCCGGCCGGCGAGCATGTTCGCGCGCGTGAGGTCTACCGCGCCATCTACGACCTGTTGCACGGGGCGTGCGGAATAGATCTAGGCGCTAATGGCTATGTGCTGTCTTGCCTGGAGGAAGTCCAAGGTCAGGACTCAATTGACCCGGAAACAAAATGGGCCACGGTCCTCAGCTTTTATCGGCTGATGATGCGAGCCAATTAACAAAGGAAACGAAATGGACAATCTGAATGCAGGCACCGTCGCCGAGGTGCTCGTTGGCCCGGTGAAATTCTACGTTGCACCGAAGGGGACGGAACTCCCCACTACCACCGATGACACCGTCACGTGGCCTGAGGCATGGGAAAACCCAGGATACACAGAGGATGGTCTACAGATGTCGTATACCCCGACGATTGTAGAGATCACGGTCGACGAAGAACCAAACCCGGTGGACGAGATTCTCGACAAGGAGAAGTCGACTCTCTCGGTGAAGCTGGCGCAGAACACGTTCGCGAACATGAAGCTCGCTATCTCCGCATCAAAGCTTACCGCTTCGCCAGCGTCCGCCACTGAGGTTGGTACGGAAACGCTCTCAGTAGGCGGCGGAACTCTCGATGAAGTCATGGTCGGCTTCCAAGGCAAAAACGAGCTGGGGTTCTGGCGCGTCTTCATCGGCTACCGCGCAAAGGCGAAAGCCAATCTCCAGATGTCGTTCAAGCGCAACGGCAAGCAGATCATCCCCGTCGAGTTCTCGCTGCTGGCTGACTCCACCAAGCCCGCCGGAGAGAACGTGTTCAAGATCGTGCAAAAGAAGGCTCCGAAGACGGCGTAATCGCCGCTTCATCATCATCACTTCAACTTAGAGAAATGGGCTGCCTGCGGGCGGCCCTTTCTTTTCCAGGAGCTCCATGGCAAACGAACGAACCGAAGCTCAAATACTGGCTCATGCGCCGTTGACCTTGCGACTCGGTGACACCGATTACGAGGTGAAGGTGCTCGGATTTACGAAAGCAGAAGAATGGCGCGCGGAAGCCGTCAAGGCCGTCTCTTCGATCGTCTCCGTCTACAAGAGCGATTGCGGCTCGAACGACATATTCACACAAGGCCTGGCATTCTTCTTTCTGCAGTTTCCCGGCAAGATGCTCGACCTCGTCCTCTCGTACGCCACAGACATTCCGAGCGACACCGTCAAAAAAGAAGCGACAGACGAGCAAATTGCTCTGGCGTTCGGCCAGATTATGAGCATCGCATTTCCTTTTACGAAAGAGCTGGGGATGATCTCGCGTGTGATGGGGATAGCGTCGACCCTTACACAATAGGCGAGATTTTCGAGATTGCCCTGAGGGAGTGGCACGTCACTCCCGAATACATATTCGACAACTGGAATGAGGAAATCCTTACGCTGATGTTTCTTAAGCGTAAGCGGCGCTTCGAACGCATGGCTGAGGCGCGCGGCGATCGCCCTCGTAAAGTGTCGGATTCCCAGCTCTTCGCAAAAATGGGCTACACCCCGGAAGAGGTGAACTAAATCTTAGGGTCTGAACTTGGCATACGTTTGTCCAACTCCTCGTTCAGAGCATGGTCTTTCAGTATGACAACCGACTGGTCCACTGTGCCGAAGTATTGGAAGCTCAATATCTCCGTGTCGCCACTTTTCCAGGTGTGGTTCGTTCCAACGAATTTTGCTCCCATTCTGTTCTGAACTTCTTGAGTAGTGGCGTCCGAAGATGCTCCATATTTTGCAGTGAGAGCGCGTACCATTCCGGCGTAGTCGTCCTCAAAAAAAATGTAAGTGATCTTCGCGAGCTTGTTGTCTACATGCCAGAGCATGGTTTTAGGCAGTTCACCGCCCGAAGACGAATTGATGCACACAACAACTCCGGGGCCGTTTCCCCTTCCATCGCACATGACGATGGCGAAAAAATTTCCGCCCTTGAGGACGCGCTTACTGTCTTTTATGGACTGGCCAAGCTGATTACGCATGAAGCTGTTGGATGGGCTCGCGGGTTTTTGAGGATGTTGCGCTTGCCCGTCTCCGGCGGATACCGGCGTTGAAAGGGCCGCAAACAGAACAGCAACCAGTAACGTCTTCATTGGATTGTCTCCCGTCCCTATTAGGCAACACACGATAGCAAGCCATGGGCGGCTAATCCAACAAAACTTTAGAAAACAAACGCTGCAGCCTTCGGGCTGCTTTTTTATTTGGAGCAACAATGGCAATCAACCTAGGCGACGCGATCCTTAATTTCCGAGCCGACCTGACGCAAATGAATGTCGCATTTGATGAGGCTGCAGCGTCAGCGGGAAAGCTCGGCCCAGCGCAAGCCAAGGTTGACGCTGTTGGCGCCGCACTCGATCACGTGGCTGCCAGCAGCGGACAGGCTGGCGCCGCTATGCGAGCCTCCAGCGAGTACGGTGAACAGCTTTACGCTGCGCAGCTAAAGGTAGCCCAGGCAACAAACGAACATGACAGGGCCCAGAAAGAACTAAGGTCGGCGCTGTTCGCCAATAGAGCCACCGCCGGCGAGAGTGAGACGGCAACGGCACGTCTGGCGGCAGCCCAATGGAACGAGAATAGATCCGCAAGAGCGGTTGCCGATGCTACAGAGGAGCTGACTCGGGTAAAGAAGCTTGCTTCTGGAGAGACCGCACGCCTTGCACTGGCTGAGCGCGAAGCGGCCGCCGCGGCGCTCTTGCAGCAGCAACAGCTTGAGCGCAACGCGCGGGCGCAAGCCGAAGTCTCTGCCGTCGTGCGACGTATGCGCGAGGAAACCGCGCTCTTGCACCAGCAGACGCGAACTGGTTCTGCAGAAGCTGCCGGAGAAAGCAATCGCTTCGGAGCGGCGCTCGGAGGGGTCGCCGTTCGTGTATCGACGCTAGTCCAGGGATTCGCTCTTTTCAAAGCAGCCCAGATCTTGAGGGAAGCTGCTGGCGCTGCCCTGGAGTTTGAAAACGCGTTTGCAGAAGTCTCGACGATTGTGGCTACGAGAACTCCGCAAGGCGTCGCGCAATTGGCGCAGTTGAAGCGTGAGATTCTCGATCTCCCGCCAATGCTGGGCGATGCCACAGACCTGACTCATGGTCTCTACGAGGCCTTGTCATCTGGCGTTGCACCGGCGAATGCCGTTCGTTTCGTAGGAGAGTCCGCACTGTTTGCTCGTGCCTCCCTCACTGACACGCGTACCGCGGTCGACGTTATGACGACCGTGCTGGCCGCATACGGACGCGAAGCTAAAGACGCGGGGAATATCTCAGCGGCGCTATTTGAAACCATCAACCTCGGCAAGACTCGCGGCCCCGAACTGGCAGGTTCACTCGGCCGCGTCGTTCCGATCGCAGCATCGCTGAAGGTCTCGCTTTCTGAAGTACTCGCAGCCGTGGCGACGCTCACCCTGGCCGGCCTCAGTACCGATGAGGCGATGACGGCTTTGCGCGGATCCATGACAGCCTTGCTCTCGCCCACCGGCGAAGCCGAGAAGATGGCGAAGGAGTTGGGGATCGATCTACGCCAGATGCGCGAGGAGTTGAAGGATAAAGGTCTCGCTGCCGTGATGGGCGAAATGGCACAGAAAACCAATGGAGCCACCGAGGCCACGGCAGCTCTTTTTGGAAACGTTCGCGCACTGAATGGTGTGTTGACTCTCACCGGCCCACAAGCCCATCAATATCAAGAAATATTGAAGCGAGTCACGGAAGCGGAGCGTGAGGGGACCGCTGCGCACGACGCCGCCAATAAGATGCTGGCGTCACAAGGTTCGCAACTAGAGGTCCTAGGGCGCACGTTTAAGACTGAATTCATCAAGGCGTGGGAAGACGGCAAGCCGGTCATCGATACAGCCGTTCAAGCGTTCCGCATGATGGCGTTGGACTCAGGCGCCCTGAAAGTGGTTCTGGGCGCTCTCGGCATTACGGCTGCTGCGCTCGCTACTGTTTTCCAGTCGTTTGTGCTCGTGTTCAATGGCATCGGGTGGGCAGTAAATGGCCTGGTGGCGTCCCTTATCAGCGCCGCCGGGCACATCCCGATTCTTCGCAAGTACGTAAACGAAAGCACGGACTCGTTCAAACTGTTCCAGGCGTCCGCTAACGACTACAAGGAAGGCGCAACAAACGCAGCGGTCGCGATCGTCAACATCAATAACGCAGTTAAGACTCTCGTAACTGGAACGAGAGAATCAACGGCCGCGACAAAGGACAACACCTCCGCAACCAACGATAAGTCGGCAGCCGACCGCGCGGCGGCTGAGGCAGCAGCGGAGCACGCGAGAGCGGAGCAAGACAAAAAGCTAAAGGCTGCTGAGGCTGCAAAGGCAATGCGAGACTACGCCTCTGCGCATGGCATCCACCTCGTTGGCGAGCTGAAGAAGTCTGCCGAAGCCGCTACTGCCTTTTACGAACTACTTGTAAGGCAGAAGGCTCCGATGTCCGAGCAGAATACCGCTTGGATCAACATGAGCAAGGCCGTCGGAGAGTATCGCAAGGCGGTTACTGAAACGCGTAATGAGCTCGAGCGGTTGCACGATCTCGCTGTTCAGCAGCGCGGCGGACCGCAAGTAACTCCGTCCAAGATCGACAACACGATTGATCTCTCACCAGAGGCCAAGGCGCTCGAACAGCTATCCGAAGGGTTGAAGGCGCTAGGAATCCAGGGCTCGGCAGTGTGGGCCGGTCAAGTACAGGCTGCGCAGGAAGCGTTCGACAAGATCAAGGAGTCCGGACTATCGACCTACGCCGACTTGCGGCAGGCCCAAATGAAGCTATTGCAGGCCAAGCTCGGACAGGCGCTGGCGTTCGGCCAGACCTCAGAAGCGAAGAGATACAAGGACGAGATCGAGGACATCCGCAAGGAACTGGAAAAGCTCGGAATCACCACCGACCAGACCACGAAAAAGACTGAACGGTTCGGCCACACATACAACGATGTCGGTAGCCAACTCGATAAATTCGCGCAGAAGTTGCGCGCCGATCGCGGTGAGCTAACGAAGACCGAGCAGGCCTTTGACTCGATTCTTCTTGGTGCTACAGGAGCGCTGGGGAACGCTGTCAGTCAGTGGGTGCTAGGCGAAGAGTCACTCGGGATTGCATTGCGAAAGGGGATGGCAGCAGAAGCGGCTACCATCGCCGGCAAAGCTGCGATGTGGGGCGCATACTACACAGCCTGGGGCATTGCAGATCTATTCTGGAACCCGGCGAGGGCGGGTGCGGACTTTGCCGCGGCTGCTCAATTCTTCGCTGTCGCTGCGCTCGCGGGATCGTTCGCCTACGCGATCAAGCCGGAGTCCCAACGCGGAGAGCGCGGCGCTCCCGATAGCGCGCAGCCGATTGAGACCGCCGGCGACGCGGCGAAGGCTGAAGCCAGTCCCATACAGACTCAGAACATCCAGCACTTCGCTACAGGCGGACTCGTCTCGAGGAGAACTCTCGCGGTGCTCGGCGATTCGGTTGGGGGAGGGAACGCCACTGAAGCGGCAATTCCGCTCGATGATCCACGGGCTGTCGCGAAGATAGTGCAGGCGCTCGGAGGCGGCGGAGGTACGACGAATCACTACCATATCGCCGGCGTCATCTCTGACGACAACCTGCACAAAGTAATCAAGAAAATCGATCGCAAGGTCAACAAGGGCGGAGTTCCACTTACGTCGAGCAACGCGCGCCGGGTTACGAGGAGAGGCTAACGGTGAAAGTCCCCAAGATCACTTACAACGACGGCGCTCCTCAGACGCTGACGTTTACCTATCCGCCGGTGCAGAAGCCTGGCGCCGAAGCGCGAGAGGCGCTTAGGCATGACACGTACGCAACTGCCGGCGTTGGCCAGCACATCACCGAGCGCGTCGATCGCTTTCGCTCCCTGCAAATCGACTTCGTCCCAGCCGCGGATATTCCAGCATGGGAGCGGTTCATAGACTTCGCGATTCTCGGGAATGTCTTCAGGTATTACCCAGACTCTACGAGCGCTGAGTACACCGATTACACGCTCGAAGACACAGGCTGGGACCCTAAGTTTGCGTACCGCGGCGGCGGGGGGTTCTACAAATTCACATTGAAGCTAAGGAAGTTTGTGAGCGCATGATTCCCGTCCCGGCAAACTTCACAACAGCGAATGCGAAGCTGGCCAAAACGCCAGTCTATCTGGTCGAGATAGAGGACTATCCGCACGCCTTTGTTAATCAGAACGTGCAGTTCGACGACAACGATATTGCGATCGATCCTGACTACGTCGCGGACCCGTACCCGCTCCCATTTGCAATTCCCGCTGGGCAATCCGTCGCTTGGGCGTTTCCGACCGCGGTCGAAGTTAGGCCCGGAGATGAAGGTGCGGCGAATGGCTTGGCTACGGCGACACTCAGCTCCGCTCATCTCAGAATGACGTCGTCGCACCCTCTCGGCAATTTGTTCTGGGCGGCGCAGTGGTCCGGCTTTGTGATGCCGACGCTGCCAGTTGGCGCCGTGATTGAGGGTGTGTACGCGGTGCTAAAAGCCCAAGGCATTAGAGATGGAGCTTTTCACACCGGCGCATCCAGTCCTGCACTGAATCTGTGGTCGTTTTCGGCGAGCAACGACTTCCTTCCGGAGCCTACGAGCGGTAACTACGATGGCACGTATCACAGCGGAAATCAGGGAAGCTCTGTGGCGACGGTCGCTGGACTAAAGATCGGCGTATCACTGAATGCAAGTCTTTCACAGGCCTCGATTCTCGATGAGATGTTTGTCGACTTTGTCGGACTGGCAATCTACTACTCCGGAGCGGGCTCCGGACATCCAGGCGGCACTTATCCGGAAAGCGCCTATCCGGCGCGAAGTCTGCGGCCGTGGATGAATGCGCCAGATGATCTCACTATCTCCATCAACCCGCTCGATGGCTCAAGTTCGCTGGGGGAGTTGACCTTTGAAGTAGCCGATTACATGCACCTGCTGACAGCAGACTTTCCAGGATTCGTATTCGAAGGCAAGCGCGTTCGGCTGCGAACTGGATTTCTGGGCATGAAGCGAGTCGATTACGCTCTGCTCTTTACGGGTAAGGTCGATTCTGTAAATTCGAGCAGCAATAACACCGCTTACACCTTCGTCTGTTCCGGTGGAATCGATGCTCTCCACGATGTTGTCTATACCGAAGGAGACGATGGTCAGCCTACCGACAGCGATCACCCACGCACCCTCAACGGCAACCCGCTCGACATCATGCTATCCATCCTGCGCGTTGAGCTAGGGCTTCCCGAGCAGCGCATTCACGCCGCCCGCATCGAGGCGTACCGCGATCAACTCTTTGCGGGGGTGCAGTTCGCGTTCACCCTGGACTCTGCTCCAGAAGCGCGCGAGTTCATCCAGTCGCAACTCCTGAAGCCGCTTGGCGGATATTTGTTAGACGACTATCTCGGCCGCATCACCGTCAATTTCCTCTATCCACTCCCAGAGGAACTTGAACCGTCAATGGATCTCGACAACAAGTTACTCGTCGGGATCCCGGCTCCGATGCAGGCTGACATGGTTAACACCGTCTGTTTCCGCTTCGACAAGAACGAGGAGAAGTACCGGGCCGAGGTCATCGAAGTCTACGGCCGCAGTCGCGACGTTTACGGGCAGGCCGGAGACGTGAAGGTGATCGAGTCAGACGGGATGCGCTCCGGCTTTCAGGGATACTTCATCGCCGCTCTGACCGCGCGCATGATCTTCCTGCGCTTTGGGATGAAGAACCTGCAGCTTGAAAATGAAGCACTCTGGAATGCGTGCCCTCTCTCCGCTGGCGATATTGCGAGGGTGACTCATCCCCTGATTCCTGACCGAGTGCATGGAACCTTCGGCATCGCTAACTGGCAACTTCAAGTACTGGACAAGACGTACAACTTCCGCGAGGCAAAGGTAAGCCTGAAGCTGATTGACGTAAGCGCAATCACGGGATTTGGTCGGTTTCGCATCGCTCCGGACACTCAAGTTGATTGGCCGGATGCCACACCGGCCGAGCGCTCGCGTTACTTGTTCCTGTCTGACAACGGCGGTCTACAAAGCGATGGCTCGCCGGCGAATACCCTTGGATAACTATGGCATTCACGCTTACTAATGTTCCGGGATTTGCCGACCTTCCAGACGTGTTGCTCGATGCGGAGAAGTTTGCGCTCGGAATGAACGTTGCGCGCATCTCCGGCAATGCTGCGTTTGGGATGGTCCGGCCTGAGATATTTGTTGGTCTCTACAAAGACGGCGAAGAGGTCAATCTACCCATATCGCCAATCGACGGATACGCCTACTCGCGAAACGAGCTGCTGTATGCGTGGGGACTCTACAGCAGCGTCGATGCTGGCAGTGGTTGGAAGAGCGGAAATGGGGATCTGTGGTTCGCTGCCTGGAAGGTCGAGCAAGCAACAGGAAAAGTATCGTCCGTCGAGTACTACCGATCGAGTGAGGGCGACGTTTCCGCCAACACCGCGCAAACGAAAGATGGCGTCTTGGTGGTATTCACGATAGCGCAGAGACAGAAGGACGCGCTGGTACTTTCGGTGCCGCCCGCCTATGTCGATCAGACCAACGCGGATTTACAGACAGATCACGCGGTGCACACTGGAGTACTGAAGGCGCTGAACCGCAATGCCAAGTTCTCAGTCGTAGGCTCGGAAATTATCTACTGCGGAGAGTTCTACAACGGCCAAACAGTACCGCGACCCGTCTCGCCGGCCGACGGATACATTTACGAGTACAACGAAGTTCGCTTTATGCACTCCTGGCGATGGACCACACAAGGCACATCGTTTCAGCAGCCGGACTTGGCCTTCGGACAACTCAACCGCATGGAGGCGTCGGTCGGACTAACCGGTGCGGTGACGACAAACATCATCATGGCGTTCGATCACCTGCTCTCCACCGCCGGGTGGGGCCGTATCGCCGTATTCGCATTTTGCACTCGGGCCGCGTCTCCAGCGAGCAACACCGGCGCTGCCACGGTTTCGGTTGGAAGTCATGTTAAGCCGTGGGAGTGGGCAATCAATGCGGCTTACGACTACGGCGAACATACCGGTCAAGCGCCGGTGATCGTGCCTCTTCCGCTGGTCGCAGGGCAGACGGTACTGATCGAAGCCACTGGAGGATCTGTAGCGGTCTCAGATTCGCGCTCTGCCTACAACGCGGCGGGCGATCCTGGAAGCGTGACAGGGACTAGCCTGAACGGTCACGGCAAGCGCTATCCGACTTACTACATGCCTGGGTCAACGCTTGGGCTTGGCGGCCTCTGCGGCGCGTGGACGGACGCAGCTGGGCATGTAATCGAACCTCTCAGCGTCGGCCTCGGAAATACCTTCACAGCGCCGGCGGGCGCAACGCAGCTACAACTCGGAATTAACGATGACGAGCCTAACGATAACCGCGGCGGTCCATTCACCGTTGATGTCAGTCTTGGCGGCGTGGGTCCGGAGATTGTGCTATCTGGGGCCGACTTCGCCGAGATCGATCCGGTGTTTTTCTTCCCCGGCGAGGAACTGCCGGCGTCGGTGATGGCGCAGATAAATTCCAACATCAAGGAAGCGGTGTGCCGCCCTGAGTTTTTCGGGCCAGCAACCTACAGCAACGGCGCGACGGTTCCGCTGCCAAAGTCGCCGATTGATGACTATCAGTACTCGCGCGATGAACTCATCTACATCTACGACTGGGCAACGACGGCGCCGGAGACCTATGTGCGCTTTGTCACGCTCAGTGGGAACGTGAATCAGGCGACTGGCTACGTGAGCACCGACATGTGGCGCCAGCCGGTTGGGCATAGCCCGAGGCAGACGCACGATGGCAGCCTGCGCGTCCTGGTCGCAGCTTTTCGCAAGTCGCAGGCTCCAGCTCTCGCGCCGATTGAAACGCAGCCGCCCGACTACACAGGGTCAGGCGGTACGTTTTCGTCAATGTCTCCGTCGATCGTGGTGCGCCAGGCGGCCGGCGAAGCCACAACGCTTCGCATGGATGCGTTCGATGTACTTTGGACAACCGGCATTACATCAAGTTATGACGCAAGGGCATTCACCATTCCAGATCCCGGCGCGACTCCGGTTGTGTATTACGTGACCATCTACGACCCGACGCAGGTTGGCGACTCTGCGGGAGCGCTGACGGCGTACTGCGAAACCACGTCAACCAGGGCGAAGACGGCTGGGTACATATTCGCAGGGAAGATCATTGCGACCCATGCCGGCGGAAACAACGGCGGCCCGGGCGGGACTCCTGGAATTGACGCTTTACTCGTGGTGGTGGGCTAATGGCGAGCCAGGCGCATTTCGTTTTCAACGGCGACTCGTTCACGTCGAACGGCGGCGATCCGCAGGTTATCAGCGTTAAGTTCCGCGATCGGGCAACGTTCGTGATCGGCCTTGGTGGAAGCGTCAGTCCGGCCGACGACATCACGAACCATTATCCAGTGCGCAAAGCTGGCACATTCATTGAGCTAGTCGCCTACGCAAAAGCAGCAATAGCAGAGGAATTGCACTTCGACATCCTGCGTTCGCGCGATTCGGGGGCAACCTGGACTTCAATACTCACCGGAAATCTGGTGATTCCTTCAGGCTCGACCAGTAAGGTCCAGGTGACGTCGTTCAACGCCTCCGCGAACTCCGTCGCCGTCGATGACCTACTGAGGCTAGATCTGAAATCCGGTCACGCTCAGGGCGTGACGATCGTTTTGAGTTGGAGCTAAAAGAAAATGGCGATCCAGTACAGTGGCGGCACGATAGTAAACACAACGTTCGTGAGCGATGGCACACGGAGACAGCTAGTTGACCAATTAGCGGCGGCGCTGGCAACGGCAGGTTGGAGCTATGTTTCGGGCAGTGGCACGGCTGACGTGCTGATGAAAACTGCGGTCACGCCGCAAGGGTTGTCGGTTCGCTTCCGCCTGTATGACTCCGGCGCGGGAAACTGCGCTCAGTTCACCATGAAAAACAACGCTGGAACGCTGACATCGGCCATTGCATACATGCTGCCAACGGCCGGAAGAACGTTTCGCATATGGGCCAATCAGTATTGGTTTGCGATGTTCGCAAGCGGCGCGGTCTATCGCAGCTCGCCGAGGAACATCATGCTCGGTGGGACTATTTCAGGAGTTCCGGCCAACATCCTCGCGTCTCTTGGGGCTGACCTGGACGTCGGCTGGTTCAATTGGAGTGGCGATACCGATACCTCGGTGGCTTTCAACTTTACATTTAGAGACAGGCTTTCTTCGTGGGGTGGCACGAGCAACTCGACGTATTCGGCGAGTATTTGGAAATCGTTTTTGCTTAACTACAGCAATTACGCTAACTCATTCCCGCAATTTCCAATGCTCGTCTGGTATGCAAACGGAACTTTCTGCCCTAATTGGGATGATGGGACAGTCGTACAGATCGATGCTCGAATTGGATGGTCGGCCACGGCCAGCATAAACGGGACGTTTAGATATAAAGGGTTTCTCTCCGATGCTTTTGTTTTAGGCTCCATGATGAATGGCGAGTCCGACCTCATTACGTTCGACGGTCACACATGGATGCCGATTACAGACCAAAGTGCATCGCTGGCAACTCTTTATGTGATGGTGAGCTGAGATGAGCCGCGCGGAAATACGCCCATCTATTGAGATTGTCTCGGCGACTACTTTCGTGCGCTCCGCGATCACGGGCACGCTGTATGGGAGCGCTGAGTTCGATGATGGCTCGTTTGGTCGTCCGCTATTTGGGGAGTACATCTCCGACACCATGGCGCCAGATCCAACCACAATTACGTGGGGAGTCTGGGATTTCTGCGCTGGCATAGTGGGCGTGGCTTACGGACACGAGTGGGATCTGGAGGGGTTGGCCTCTCCGACAACGTACACGCTGATCGCTGGAGCTTTGCCGAATGGATTGGCGCTGCAATCGGTCACAGGAAATCAGGGAAGGATCCACGGCACGCCTACCGCAGCTGGGACGTTCACGTTCACGCTTCGCGCGACAAACTCTTTGGGAGCAACCGATAAGGTATTCAGTATTGTGATTGCGCCCGCGCCGTCAGGCGGTAGCGCTCCTGTAAGTTTCGCTTACTAAGGGGATCGCTCATGACGGATTCGATAATTGCGACAAAGGGAACGGCAACCAGCAAATCAATAAAGTAGTGTTCGCCGAACCCGAGTGTCGCAATGACCGTGAACAGCAGAAACAAGTCGCTCCCTAAACGAACCGGTAGTGACTGCAGGCGCAACTCATACCAGATCATCAGTGCCCACGTCGTATGCAGCGACGGCATGGCATTTCGCGGTGCATTTACGGTCGATGTGAGGAAGTAGAACGGACCGCAGGCGGGAAACACGAAGTAGAGAAGATAGCCCAAAGCGGAGGCGACTGCTAGTTTGGAGCAGAAGCGATTCGCGTTCGCGCTTATGACGCTAGCTAAAGCAATGGCCACCGGGAATCCAAAATAAGTGGAAAAAACTACGGTGCGCAAGTTCGGAGAGAATGCAACCAGATCCATCGCCGCAGTGGGACTGAACCCTATAGCGCGATCGATTTGCCAGAAAACGGAGTCGTATGTGATGGGGAGCAGGCGCGGAGTGAAATTCACCGCTCGGGATGACAACTGCGTCGCGACAACCAACCATATCCCCAGCTTTCCGTGCTTGCCGAGATACAGAATTAAGACTCCAGCCGCCAAGTAGGCAGTCTGCCATCCGAGCAAGAGAGCCACTACGACAAGGAACGATACGGAACTAACGATTGTTGCAACGTAGCGCGATATTTCTCCCCACGCACCGCCCCGCATGGCGGCGTCGAGGTGCAGTATGCGTGGTTGCGGAGCACATGCCATGTGTGGGGGTTCTTTCTGGGGGACTGCAGTATAGCAACATTCTTCTTGCATAAAGGGAGAAAGAGACGTATTGTGGCGGCCCAAATCAAACGGGCCAAGCCAGTGCTACCAACACTGACTCAGCCCTGACCGATGCGTCCTGATAAGGAGGACACAATGGCTGCCACACACATTACCACCCATGCGCTGCGGCTGGAAGTGAAGCCCGGTGCCTTAATCCTTTTTCCCATTCTGCTGGCCTTGACGAACTTCTCCCCACTAAACGCGTGGGCTGTGGTCGGCTGCCTGTTGCTGCACGAGTTGGGACACTGGTTGGCTGCGCGCGCGTTCGGCGTCGGCGTGGAAGCGATCGGAATCTGCGCTTGGGGAGGATTCATCAGTCGCGAGAGATCTGTGTCGCCGTGGCACAACGCGGCGATCTCGCTCGCTGGTCCGGCGGTGAGCCTAGTGCTGTTCATCGCGTTCGGATTTGCGCAGCAGGGTACGTTCGCCGCCATCAATCTGTTGCTCTTTGTCGGGAACCTTTTGCCTGTGCCAGGCACGGATGGTTGGCGCGCGTTCAAGGCATTCACGGCTTAGAAGTATTCGGCGTAAACGAGGGCGTCTCTTCGGGGGCGCTCTTTTTATTGCATGCGATAGGGAGAAGGAATTATGTCGACTCGTACTCCTGCGGAACGCACACGCGACGAGGAACTCGTAGAACGCGCGCTACTCGGGAAACTGCTGCCGCCGCACGATCTTCGACGCCACACGAAGGTCGTCGGCGTCACACACAACAATGAGGATGGCACGTCGCGCCAGGACGCCATCTGGCGAATGACGCAGTTCGACTTCGTGGACCTGGTCCGCGATCCCCATGACGCTTACAGCGCGGACGCGATCGAAGTCATCGCGACAATCCCGGCGCCGCCGACGCGTTGTGGACAGCCCGGCCCGGCACAGCGCATCCAGATCGGGCACCTTGACGCCGAGCTCGCGGCCGACATGGCTCCGCGCCTGGACGCCGGCGAGAAGTGGAAGGCGATCGCAACCCGAGTCGGAGGGAAAATCAGTCGCGGCGTTTCGCTAATGCTGTTCCGCCTGGCGAATCCGGTACCGCCGCCCAGGGTAGATGACGGACCGCATGTCGGCTGGCTGCACTGTCTGAAATGTGAGAAGAGTTGGCTGCCGCGAAGCTTGAAGCGTCCGAAGGTCTGTCCGAGGTGTAACAACCCGGGATGGGATAAGGGGCCGAAGCGTGCGCGTGCAAAGTGCGCTCCGACAACGGTGACCTCACCTGTAAAAGCGTGTTAATCTTCCGCTAGATTGTCTCCCACAATCTGATCGCGTGAACTCCGGGGACCTCACCAAGTGAAGTCCCCGGTTGTTGTTTTCAACTCTTCCGCGGTCTCCCACCCAATTTTCCCCACTCGCTCAGTTGTTTCTTGCCGTGAGTCTTTGCCGTCGCCTTGCCACCTTCGGCGGCAATACACCTGGGACAAACGAGCTTTGTCTCAGGATGCTTCACGCACGTCGGCGCATTCGTCGTCGTGATCGAAGCCCGTCCACTCGATTTCCCTCCCGACATCAGGACACACCTCCTTTCAATTTTCTGTTGACAAAAGCCAGCAGCTGGCTTTTAGTATACCCCCGCTATGCGGAACGCAGAAAGTTTGATCGCTAACACGAACCCAGAAACTCACCCTGTTCACACGCCTGGGCATTTGGCCTGTCCTGCATGTGACCTTTACCGGCTTCGCATAATAGAGCCGCAAGCCTTCGGGCGTCTGCGATTTTCTGATGCTGCCCCGATTTGGCTCGACGACCACAAATCGTCGATCTCACAACGGACCCATTCTGACTACCTGTATTACATCCGCACTCTTGATCGTTTCTTTAGCGAGTTGCCGCTGAGCTACATCCACATCGGACACGTCAACTCGTACGTCCAGGAGAGATCGGCGACGGCCAACGCGGCGTCCATCAATCACGAGATCAACACGCTAAAGCAGATACTGTCGCTGGCGGGACTGTGGCTGGAAATTGCGAAGTTCTATCGGCCGCTCCGCATTCCGCAATGCGATGTCGGGCAAGCGATGGAGCCAGAAGACGAGAAGCGCCTGTTTGCGATCGCGGAAGGGAATCCTCGTTGGCGCATCGCGTACTGGAGCTCGATCCTTACGGCGACGACGACGGCCGCACCCTGCGAGATATCTCATCTGCACGTAAACGACGTCGAACTCGGCGAGCGCCCCGGCGCTCCCTGGGGAACGCTTCGCATTCGCGACGGCCTCAAAAATGGCCATCGTGAGCGAGTCGTTCCGCTTAACGAATCATCCCGATGGGCAGCGGCGCAGATGTTAAGGCGCTACTACAAGCTCTGCGCGAAGTACTCGGTCGAGGCCTGCGGAGAACATTACATTTTGCCTGGACGCGCGCGTGCGAGCTCGTATGATTTCTCGCGGCCGATCGGCAGTTGGAAAAAAGCATGGGGTCAGTTGCGAGCAAAGGCCGGCCTTCCGACTCTGCGCATGTACGATCTTCGACATCACGCGATCACAAAGCTGATGGAGGATCCAGAAATATCCGAGCAGACGGTCGAGGAGATGGCAGGGCACGCGCTCAGCTCACGGATGAAGAAACGCTACTCGCATATTCGGCTGAAGCCGAAGGCAGCCGCTGCGGCTAAGCTCGAACTGCAGCTACCCCCGCTGCAGCTACCCCCGAAGAAGCCGGTCGCGAGCGAGCGCAACATTGCCGACGAGTTGGATGCCGACGCCAAGGTCTAGTTTTAAGAATGATACTTATAAGTAAATAATTCTTGACTGCTCGCAATCGGCAAGGTACAAAGGTTCCGTCATATGGCGACAATTGAACTTCCGGTCCTCGAGTGCTACAAGTGCACGCACCGCTGGATACCGCGCAAGCCAGGGCGGCCCAATCGGTGTGCGAGGTGCAAGAACCCGTACTGGGACCAGAAGGACCATAGTCGCCGTAACACAAAAAACAGTGCCGGCCCTGTTTGTCCGAAAGAGACACGCCCACATTAGACGTGGGCGCGTAGCTCAGTTGGTAGAGCAACGCCCTTTTAAGGCGTGGGTCCTGGGTTCGAGTCCCAGCGCGCTCACCATTCCCCGCCTAATTTTGCTTTCCTGAGAGTTCCGCGCAGCGTATACGCGCCCGCCCAGATCAGCCCTGTTTTTGACGAATTACGACTGCTGTGCCGTAGGCGAGGACTTCAGTGACGCCGTTCATAATTTCGGTGGCGTCGTAACGGGCGCCGATGATGGCGTTTGCGCCGACTTCCGAAGCGTGACGGATCATCAGGTTGAAAGCTTCCAACCGCGTCTTCTCGCAGAGTTCACTAAGCAGCGTGATGTTGCCGCCGACGATCGTCTGAAGTCCGGCTCCAATGGTTCCGAAGATCGAACGTGAACGGACGGTGATGCCGCGCACTATCCCGAAATTGCGTACGATTTCGTATCCATCGATCTCAAATGCAGTAGTGACGAAGTGCGGATGGACGCCAGCAGCGGGAAGCGGGTTTGTCGCCACGAATTCCTCCTGAACATCTGTTCCAACTCCAGCAGAGGATACGCGCAAGCCAGACTGAAAGATGCAACAATTTTAAGCGCGGGATATTGACCCTGAGCGGCAATAGAATAAGAGCAGCCTGTAAAGCCGCCTTTCATCTGCCATATATCATCCGACTACGCTCTAGCGTCTGCCGTCTGCCTTTACGCACTGGTCTTTGCTGGCGCAATGGCTCGAACGGCCGTTGTCAGGGCCTGCTTCAACTGCTCGAGGTTGTACTCGTCACTGAGATAGCTGATTACCATCATGCGAACGACGCTGCGCCCGTTGACAACGGTTTGCGAAATCCACTGGCGTCCGTCGCGAGTGACGGCATCGACCAGCGCGGCGTTTGCTGTTGCCGTCTCTGCTTCGTCTTCGCCAACTTTCACACGAAAATTTACGATGGGCAGTTGCGGTGTAGCAATGAGCTCGAATTCGTCTGACTGGGCGATCCAATCCGCGAAGTTGCGAGCGAGCTTGAGTTGCCGGTCGATGAGCTCCTCGTAAGCGTGGCGTCCGTGCACGCGGAGCGTGAGCCACAGCTTGAGAGAATTCATGCGGCGCGACCATTGCGCACTGATTTTGAAGTTGTCCACCAGGTTAGGCGAGGGCGTCGCGCTTGAGGACCTCGCGAGCGTGGGCATGTAGGGTGTGGCGATAGCGAAGGCCTGCTGCAGCAACTCGGGGTGCGAAGTGAGGACGACTCCGGCGGCGAAGGGCATGGCCAGCCACTTGTGGGGATCAATTGTGATGGAGTCTGCCCGCTCGATACCGCTGACGAGATCGCGGTGCGCATCGCTGAAAATGGCAGCCGCGCCATACGCGCCATCGACGTGCAGCCAAAGCCCATATCGTTGGCAGATGTCGGCGAGGGCGTGGATTTCGTCGATCGCACCGGAGTTGGTGGTTCCGGCAGTGGCGATGACGCAAAACGGCTTGTGCCCGGCAGCCAGGTCTTCGCGAATGGCAGCTTCGAGTTTCGCGACGTCCATCTGTATGCGTTGATCGACGGCGATGCGGCGGAGCGATTTGCGACCGAGGCCGAGAAGGCCCATGGATTTGTCCAGCGAGTGATGCGATTCCCAAGAGGCGTAGGCTATGGCGCGCGCGCCAATCGTCGCGACGCCCTCATCGACGGCTCTCGGAAACCGAGAAGCGATGGCCAGCGCGAGCGCAGTGAAGTTGGCTTCGTTGCCCCCGCTGGTAAAGGTACCGTCGCAAGATTTCCGCTCGCTTCCGCATGACTTTTCGCTGCCGCTTACGTTGCGCCAGCCGACGCGCTCGGCAATCCAGCGTACGGTCTCGCTTTCTATCTTGGAGGCGAGTTGCGAGCGCGCAAGCGTCGCGAGTTGCGGATTCAGTGCGGCGACAAGGGCTTCGGCAAGCACGGCCATGTACGTCGGCGTGGGATTCATCAGCCCGAAGTAGTTGGCGCTGGGGACGTGGAAACCCTTGTTCGTCATCTCGAAGCAGAGTTCATCAAGGACGAGTTCGGCATCTTCACCAAACTCGGGCAGGCGGTCACCCAGCTGACCAAAAGTACGTTTTTCCAGGGGAAGCTGGACCGGACGGTGCGGCAGGGAAGAGAAATAGTCGTTGATGTGATCGATGAGCCGGTAGCCAAGCTTGCGGCGTGTTTCGCGATCGAAGTCAAATCCCATATGGGTACTCGCTTCTTACAGCAATTCTATGCGGATACTGGTTAGTGGCTAAGTCAATGCCAGTCATCAGTTCTCCGGTACAGCTTTCGAAATCTCTCGTCAGCCCCCGTGGGGGTGGCCGCGAGTTGTACTTAAAACAGATGCGCCCAGCGCGCGAAAGGGCTCGGGAAGTCAGTGGCTTCCTGAGCCCTCGATTTTAGCTTTTCGCTTGTGCGGCTTCCTGCTCGTCGGTTTCCGATTCCTTCTTTTCAGGACGCAGCAATGGGAAGAGGATGACATCGCGAATGGATGTCGCGCCGGTCATCAGCATGGTGATCCGGTCCACGCCGAGGCCTTCTCCGGCGGCGGGTGGCATGCCATAAGAGAGTGCTCGGACGTAGTCGTAATCGACCTCGGCCATGGCTTCTTCGTCGCCGCCCTGGCGATCGCGGACTTGGTCTTCGAAGCGATGGAGCTGATCCTCAGGATCGTTCAGCTCACTGAAGGCGTTGCCGATTTCCATGCCGCCGATGAATATCTCAAAGCGCTCGACCCAGTCCGGCTCATCGCGCTTCGCCTTGGATAATGGCGAGATGACGACCGGGAAGTCGTAGAGAATCGTCGGTTGGAAAAGCTCGCGTTCGGCGATGGCCTCGAACATGGAGGCGATCGTCTTGCCCGGCGCTTCCTTGGAGTCGTACGGCAGATCGATCTTCGCAATCTGGAGACGGCGAGCCATTTCACCAATCTTGATGGGGTCGCTGAAATCGGCGAACTCGGGAGCGGTGCCGACCTGCTCGGGCCAGTATTTGATGATGGCTTCACGCATGGAGAGACGCTGCCACTTGCTCCAGTCGATTTCCTGGCCGAGATAGCTCGATACAGTTGAGCCGTTCACGTCCAGCGCAACCTGCTTGAACAACGCTTCCGTGAGATCCATCAGGTCGTGGTAATCACTGTAGGCCTGGTAGAACTCCAGCATCGTGAACTCGGGATTGTGTCGCGTCGAGACGCCTTCGTTGCGGAAGCTGCGGTTGATCTCGTACACGCGATCGAGGCCGCCTACGACCAGGCGCTTCAGGTAAAGCTCGGGCGCAATGCGAAGGTAGAGGTCAATATCCAGCGTATTGTGGTGCGTCACAAAAGGACGCGCCGCCGCACCGCCGGCGATGGGCTGCATCATCGGCGTCTCGACTTCAACGTAGCCGCGCCGGTCGAAGAAGTTGCGCATGGATTGAACGATCTTTGCGCGCTTGACGAAGACTTCGCGCACGTCGGGGTTCATCGTCATATCGACGTAGCGCTGGCGGTAGCGAAGCTCGACGTCGGTCAGGCCGTGCCACTTCTCCGGCAAGGGGAGCAGGTCCTTCGTGAGAAACGTAAGTTCATCGACATGGATACTGAGTTCGCCGGTCCGCGTACGGAACAGGTATCCCTTGACGCCGATGTGGTCTCCGATATCGAAAAGCTTGAAGAGTTCCCATCCCTTATCGCCGACAGCGTCCTTTTTGACGTAGATCTGTAGGCGCTGCCCGCCCTGTTGCAGATGAGCGAAGGCGGCCTTGCCCATGAGCCGCAGGGCCATGATGCGGCCGGACGCGCTGACCTCTACACGATTGCCGTCGAGCTGTTCGCCCGTAGTCTCGCCGTATTGCAAAAGAATGTCGGGAAGTGAGTGCGTCCAGCGATAGCTGTGGGTGTAAGCCTCTTGCCCGAGGGCAATAATCAGCTTCAGCTTGTCCTTGCGTAAGTCGTAAATCTTGTCGTCGAGTGCCACTTGATGGATACCTTCGTGCGCCTGCCGCAGGCGGCCTATGTGGAATGCAGAGTGCGATCGCGGCGAAACACTGATTATAAACATTGGGACCGCGGACGGCAGATGACGGACGGCAGATCAGGCGATTGGAGCAGAGAACCCGTATTGTGATTTCTGTCACTGACCGGAGGTTAGGTGCTCTCGTAGGGTTGAAGCAGGTGCTGATTGGGAGTAAACTCCCCGCTCAACCCCATACGAGGCCGTATGCCGCAGAACTACGTACCGATTTTCATTTTTATGCTCGTCGCATTTCTAATTGCGGCGGGGACTCTGGTCGTCGCCACCATCATTCGCCCGAGCAATCCGAGCAAGATTAAACTGATGCCGTATGAGTGCGGCATCGATCCGGTCGATGATGCTCGAAAACGTTACACGATCCGTTTCTACATCGTCGCGATCCTGTTTGTAGTATTCGACGTGGAGACCATCTTCCTCTTCCCTTGGGCGGTACAGTTCAAACTGCTCGGCATATTCGGTTTCGTCGAGATGCTGATCTTCCTCGGAATCCTGATCGTTGGATATATCTGGATCTGGAAGAAGGGCGCCCTGGAGTGGGTGTAAGTCTTAGTCCCGCCGCAGACGTGGGGGGCTCCTCGCCCCGTGCCAACCGAAAAGATGACACCGTGGCGCGGAACAATACGATGGAACGACTGCGCGGACTTTCGTTTGCTCGTCGCTGTTCAGTAATGAGTTTGGGGATTTGTACAGCCACAATCCTGGTTTCGAAGAACCCCGAACCTGCGACGCAGCAGGGTAGGGGTTTTATTTTTTAGCGAGGATTACTGCATCGGCACACACACGATTTGTCTCGCGCGGATAAGCGGGTCTCATATGGGAGTTTGTGATCCACATCACTTCTTCCTGTGACCTGAATCAGCAGTTGGCGTGCTGGGCGGTGTTATAAAAAGGGGTTCCAGATACTCAGCCAGTGGCGCCGGTAAGTGTCTCCGCGATTTTCGTCTTGCGGGTATTCCGGTAAAAGACCCGAGTGAGCTTGGCTCGCCGGGAAGGAACAGGCAAAATGTCCGAAGAAACAAAAGGAAATAGCCGGCCAACTCCCGCAGAAAGCGCTTCGCAACCGCCAGCGGAGAAGTCTGCGATGGAGCAACCGGTGTCAACGCCAGCAGCGCCAGAGAAGGTTACTGCTCCCGCTGCACCGGCCGCAGCCAAACCTGCCGTCACTCCTGCGAAGCCGGCTGTGCCGCCAAAACCGGCAGGGCCAACTCCGCAGCCGTGGGAGACCGAATTCACCAAAGACTTGAAGCAGCGCTATGGCTCTGGTCTGCGGGAAGCGTCCACCTACCTCGGGCAGAACTACTTGATAGTGGATCGCTCGGTGGTGTACGACGTCCTGAAGATGCTTCGCGAGGCTGAACAGTTTGATTACTGCGTGGATGTGACGGCTGTTCACTATCCGAAGCGGGAGGAGCAGTTCGAGGTCGTCTGGATTCTGTATTCCTTCGCGCGCAATGAGCGCATTCGGGTGAAGTCGCCGGTGAAGGATGGGGAGGACGTACCCAGCGTGGTCGAATTATGGCCAACTGCAAACTGGCTGGAACGTGAAGCGTTTGACATGTTCGGACTTAACTTTTCCGGACACCCGGACCTGCGGCGTATTCTGCTGCCGGAGGGATGGAAGGGGTACCCGCTTCGCAAGGAATACGGCATCCTTCAGCAGGATCAGGAATGGGTGCAGATCAACATCGGCATCGAGAGCGGCCAATGAGCGACGAAAATCTCTACGCAAGACTTGAGCAGATATCGAGCAACGAGGGTACGTTTCTCGACTCCAGCGAGCTCATCCTCAACATGGGGCCGCAACACCCGTCTACGCACGGCGTGTTGCGCGTCATCCTGAAGCTGGATGGCGAGAAGGTGCTTGGAACCGAGTGCGTCATTGGTTACCTGCACCGTGGCGTTGAAAAGATTGCCGAAAACCGCACGTATGCGCAGTTCAATCCCTACGTCGATCGAATGGACTATGTTGCTGCCGTATCGAATGGCCTTGGCTATTGCGAGGCTGTCGAGAAGCTGATGAATGTGGAAGCTCCGCCGCGGGCGCAGTACATCCGCGTGATTCTGACGGAGTTGAACCGTATTGCCAGCCACCAGGTATGGCTCGGCACACACGCGCTCGACATAGGCGCATTGACCCCGCTGTTCTACACCTTCCGCGATCGCGAAGAGGTTCTGAAGATTTTCGAGAAGTACTGCGGAGCGAGATTGACGACGCACGCTTTCCGCATTGGCGGCTGCCAGTACGAGACCTACGAAGGTTTTGAGCAGGACTGCCTGAACTTCTGCGATCACGTACTGCCGAAGATCGATGAGTATGAAGAGCTCCTGACCACAAATCGGATCTGGGTGGAACGCACGAAGGGTATTGGAATTATCACCGCGGAAGAGTGCATTGCGCTCGGCGTGACCGGGCCAGTGTTGCGCGCCAGCGGTGTTCGCTGGGATCTGCGGAAAGCCAAGCCGTACGCGGCTTACAAAGACTTCGAGTTCGACATTCCTATCGGCACGAATTGCGACACCTACGATCGGTACCTGGTGCGTATCGAAGAGATGCGGCAGGCGGTGCGGATCGTGCGGCAGGCCGTCGCCGGATTGTCGCAAGGGCCGATCATGGCCAAGATTCCCAAGGTGCTCAAGCCGCCGGTGGGTGAAATTTATCATTCCATCGAGGCCCCCAAGGGCGAACTCGGTTACTTCATTGTGAGCGACGGTTCGACGCAGCCGTACCGTGTGCGCGTCCGTCCGCCGTCGTTCGTCAATCTGCAAGCGCTCGACACGATGGTCCGCGGCCGCCTGGTGGCTGACGTGGTCGCAGTGATCGGAACGCTCGACATCGTCCTCGGAGAGGTGGACCGGTAATGGGCTTCCTGACCAATTACCTGCACACGAACGTGACGCCCGGCGAAGCAGGAGATTACCTCTGGGCCACGATTTATATCCTCCTGATCTTCCTGTTTGCCTCCATCGCCGTAATGCTCATGACGTGGCTGGAGCGCAAGATCCTGGCGCATATGCAGGTTCGCCTGGGTCCAATGCGCGTTGGTCCGCATGGCTTGTTGCAGCCAATTGCCGACGCACTCAAGCTGATGCTGAAGGAAGACATCATGCCGGACAAGGCCGACAAGCTTGTCTTCTGGTTTGCGCCAGTCTCGGTAATGATGGTCGCGTTCACTACCTACCTGGTGATTCCGTTCGGACGCACCCACGCTGTTACCGACATGAACATCGGCATACTGTTCATGCTTGGCGTGTCGTCACTGAGCGTGCTGGGCATCATCATGGCCGGCTGGTCGTCGAACTCGCACTACCCGCTGATGGGCTCGTTGCGGTCCAGTGCGCAGATGGTGTCATACGAGATCGCGATGGGATTGTCGATCGTTTGCGTGATCCTGATGACCAGTCTGAAGACCGGTACGGGAACCCTGAGCATGATCGGCATCGTGCAATCGCAGTTCGATCAGCGAACTTGGTTCATCTTCAACGGCTGGGGACTCGGCTTTGTCGCCTTTATGGTCTTCGCGGTCGCGATGGTCGCGGAAACTAATCGCGCACCATTCGATTTACCGGAAGCGGAATCGGAACTGGTCGCTGGTTTTCACACAGAGTATTCGGGCTTCCGCTGGTCGTTGTTCTTCCTGGCTGAATATGCCGCGATGATTGCCGTATCGTCCGTCGCCGTAACGCTGTGGCTAGGCGGATGGATGCGGCCCTTCCCGAATGTCCTGAGCGGAAATACCTGGGAACTTGCGTTTTCGCTGGCGCCCGGTGTGACGTTCATCGGCCTTGGGCTGTGGTGCCTAGTCCTCGCCGCGAAGATGCCAAAAATCCCGCAGATGAAGATCCAGGCAGTCGGGTTTGCCGGGTTCGGTGCCCTGCTCGCGTTCCTTGGAGCGATCATGCTGCTGCCCGGTGTTCGTGAGCGTGTGCAGGACATTTACTGGTTTTCGCTTAAGGTTTGCCTGTTCATGTACTTGTATATCTGGTATCGCGCTACCTTCCCGCGCTACCGCTTCGATCAGTTGATGAGAGTGGGCTGGAAGGTTTTGTTGCCGACTGCGCTGGGCGCATTGATGGCGACAGCCCTCTGGGGGGTGTTCCAGTGAGTATCGCTCCATTGCTCCGTAAAGTTTTCCTGGTTGATCTACTGAAGGGTTTAAGTGTCACATTTCGATACCAGGCCCCAAAAGAGCTCTGTACCGAGCAGTATCCGCTTGAGCGCCCGATTATTGCCGAGCGCTTCCGTGGACAGCCGCGCATGAACGTGAATCCGGAAACGGGTGAGACATTGTGCATCGCCTGCGGTCTGTGTGCGCTCGCGTGTCCTGAGCGGCTCCTCACGGTCAAGAGCGAGCGCAATCCCGCGACAGGGAAGAAGGAGCTGGGCTCCTTCAGTTATGACACGAGCCGTTGCATGTATTGCGGTCTGTGCGAGGACGCCTGCCCGAGTGATTGCCTGGAACTAACGCAAGACTACGAAGTTGCGCTTTACAGCCGCGACGGCATGGTCCTGGACCGCGCCCGGCTGGAGAAAGGCGCTGAACCGACGGTGTACGCACGATGATGCCGGTAGCTACAACATTCTTCTTCTATTTCCTCTCGGCGGTAGCGATCGGGGGAGCGATCCTGACGATCACCCGCCGGAATCCGGTGCACTCGGCGCTGTCGTTGATTTCCACGCTGCTTGCGCTGGCCGGGCTGTACTTGATGCTCTATGCACCTTTCGTTGCCGGCGTTCAGATCATTGTGTACGCGGGCGGCATCATGGTGCTGTTCTTGTTCGTGATCATGCTGGTGAATCTGGAAAAGGCTCAACTGGAAGAGCAATTTAACAAGCACTGGCTGGTTGGAGTGCTTGCGACGCTCACTCTGGGCGGCTTGCTGCTGTTCATCTATAAGCGCGGAGCTTCGGTCTTTCCCGTCACTTTTCAGATGCTGCCCGAAGAGAACAACACGCAGCAGATCGGAATCTGGCTTTACCGCAATTACATGATGCCGTTCGAGATCGCATCGTTGTTGCTGCTGGTTGCGATCATCGGTGCGGTGGTCATGGCGAAGAAGAGGGTCTGACGATGTCTGAGATCACTACACTTCATTACCTGGTCGTCGCGGCGGCGCTGTTCATCATCGGCACGATTGGCGTGCTCACGCGTCGCAACGTAGTCATCATTCTCATGTCAATCGAGCTGATCCTCAATGCGGTCAACCTCAACCTGGTTGCGTTCTCGCGATTGCACGGAATGCATGGGCAGATATTCTCCATCTTCATCGTGGCAGACGCAGCGGCAGAAGCTGCTATCGGCCTCGGGATCATCATCGCTTTCTTCCGCAATAAGGAAACGGTGAACATGGATGAGGTAGACCTGCTGAAATGGTAAGAAACGGCCCGAAGTCAAGAGTAGTAGTGAGAAGCAGTTGAGCCCTGAGACATAGAGCGAATTGGCCGAAGCGCTTTTTGCGATACGAAGATCAGGCCAGGAATTCCAGGCTGCAAAAGGCGACGAAGCGGACGTACCTGGCTGGCCGGCGATTTTGAGCCGGGCGGTTGAAAGTAGAGATCGGGACGGAGACGGCCCCAACACCGGTGCAAGCGATTGGCATCGGGACTGAGAACAAACCATGTTCTTCTTGGAACACATTTGGATCATTCCACTCCTGCCGGCATTCGGCGCGGCCGCGATGTTCTTTTTCGGCAAGCGTCTGAGCAAGCCGGCGGTGAACGCCATCTGCGTTGGCATGGTGGCCCTGGCCTTCCTGCTGTCGTGCATGGCCGTGTACCAGTACGTGCACACCTACGCGGGGCCTGAAGGCAAGCCATTCGAGAAGGTGATGTACACGTGGCTTGGCAGTGATACTGGCAAGTTCACCTTCCCCATGAGGGATGGTCAACTCGGTCAGTTCAAGGCCGAAGCGGGATTCCTGCTGGATCCGCTGTCGTGCATCTGGTTACTATTCGTGACCGGCATCGGCATGCTCATCCACATCTACTCCACCGGGTATATGGCGCATGAAGGCGGGTACTACCGATTCTTCGGGTACCTGAACCTGTTCATGTTCTCCATGCTGACACTCATCCTCGGCAACAATTACATGATGATGTTCGTCGGGTGGGAGGGTGTGGGTCTGTGTTCGTACCTGTTGATTGGTTTCTACTTCCATAAGCACTCGGCCTCGACGGCGGCGAACAAAGCATTCATTGTCAACCGTGTCGGCGATGCCGGCGTGCTGCTCGGGTCGATGACGATCATGTGGTACCTGGGCACGGTGAAGTTCACGGCCATCAACGAAACGCTGCGGAGCGGCAACTTTCAGACAGGGGATTTGGTCCTCACGGCGGCGACGCTGTTGCTCTTCCTGGGCGCTTGCGGCAAATCCGCACAGCTTCCTCTGTATGTCTGGCTTCCGGACGCGATGGAGGGTCCCACGCCTGTTTCCGCACTGATCCACGCGGCAACGATGGTAACGGCGGGCGTTTACATGGTGGCGCGCAGCAATGCCTTGTTCCAACTCGCGCCTACGTCAATGGAAGTAGTGGCCGTGGTCGGCGGTTTGACGGCAATCTTCGCAGCATCGATTGGCCTGGTGCAGAACGACATCAAGCGTGTCCTGGCGTATTCGACAGTATCGCAGCTTGGGTACATGTTCCTGGCGCTCGGCGTTGGCGCATTCGCCGCCGGCGTCTTCCACGTCTTCACGCACGCGTTCTTTAAGGCGCTGCTGTTCCTCGGTTCCGGATCGGTGATCCACGCCATGAGCGGCGAGCAGGACATGCGCTTTATGGGCGGCCTCTCAAAGAAGATTCCGGTAACCTTCCGGACAATGTTGATCGGCACGCTCGCCATCGCCGGAATCCCCGGTCTGGCTGGCTTCTTCTCGAAGGACGAGATCCTTTGGCAAACCTGGTCGAGCAATAACGGACAATTCAGGATTCTCTGGGTGGTCGCGTTCATTACCGCTCTGATGACCGCGTTCTACATGTTCAGGCTGATCTGGCTGACGTTCTTCAGCAAGCCGCGCATGAGCCACGAGGTCGAGCACCATATCCACGAATCTCCAAAGTCGATGACGATTCCGCTCATGGTGCTGGCACTCGGGTCGATCTTCGTCGGCTACCTTGGCGTGCCTGCCAGCCTCGGCGGGTCGAACCATTTCGAAAAGTTCCTTGAGCCGGTCTTCGCTCGCGAGGCGCATGGCGCCACAACGACACACTCGGCCTTGGGAGCTGGCGAACACGGAACGCTGGTAGCGGGCGAGAATTCCGCGAAGCAGACGGAAGGCGAGCAGGCTGCGACCGAAGCTACGCACGTGAACGAAGCGGCGAAAGAGGGAATTGAACCTCCGTCGAACGTTGTGCCGGCTCATGCTGCACATGAGTTCGAGCCGCTGGAGTACATCCTGATGGTTGCATCAGTTGCGGCAGCGTTACTTGGGATGTTCCTCGCATATCGCGCGTACCGTAATGCCGACAAAGGTTATACGGAGCCGATCAATGAAGCGGCTCCCGCGGTTTATCGCACACTCTTTAATAAGTATTACGTGGATGAGCTATACGACATACTCTTCACCGGACGCCGCAAGCTGGGCACGGTACGTCTCGGCGTGCAGGGCTTGGGAATCGCTTTATGGAAGTTTGATGCCAATGTCATCGATGGCGGCGTGAACGGTGCGGGCTGGATGACCAAGTTCTTCGGTTGGGTGCTGAACTGGTGGGATAAGTGGATCATTGACGGGCTTCTCGTTAACGGCCCCGCGGTTGTCGCACGTGTGCTTTCCTACCCGGTGCGCCTGGTGCAATGGGGACTGGTGCAGTGGTATGCGCTGGTCATGGTTTGCGGCTTGGTCGGGTTCATTTGGTACTACGTGATCAGGTAAACGGATTGAGCGCCCTGAGAATTCAGGCTCGCTTCACGGACGGAATTAAAAATGTATAACCACATTCTCTCGATCGTGCTGTTCACTCCCCTGGTGGGGGCCCTCATTCTCCTGTTCGTACCCAGGGAGAACAAGAACGCGATTCGCTGGATGGCGAACATCTTCGCTATGGCCGGATTCGCGGTGTCGCTGCCATTGGTCCCATGGTTCTGGGCAGTGAAGGCGCAGCCCGGCTTCAAGTTCGTGGAGGGCGCTCCGAATAATTGGATTCCAACCATCGGTGCCGGCTACTTCATCGGAATTGACGGCATCTCGTTCCTGCTGATTATGCTGACGACGATGCTCGGTGCGGTGTCGATCCTGTCCTCATGGGAAGCGATCCAGGTCCGCGTCAAGGAATACTACATCTGGTTCCTGGTGCTCCAGACGGGCATGCTCGGCGTCTTCATGGCGATGGACTTCTTTCTGTTCTTCGTCTTCTGGGAAGCTATGCTGGTGCCAATGTACTTGCTTATCGGCATCTGGGGTGGTCCGCGCAAGCTCTATGCGGCGATCAAGTTCTTCATGTATACCCTTGCCGGTTCGGTGCTGATGCTGCTCGGCATCCTATATCTGTACTTCCACCACCACTCGGTAACGGGCGTATACACGTTCAGCGTTCCGGCGCTGTACGAGACCGCCCCGATGATTACAGGCACGGCGGGCATCGTCCTGTTCCTGGCGTTCTTTATCGGATTCGCGATCAAGGTGCCGATGTTCCCGTTCCACACCTGGCTGCCAGACGCGCACGTTGAAGCGCCGACGGCCGGCTCAGTGATCCTGGCAGGCGTTCTGCTCAAGATGGGAACATACGGCCTGATCCGCTTCTCCCTTCCGCTCTTCCCAGTGGTAGTGCAGTATCCGAAAATTCGCGCTTGGATGATTGGCCTCTCTTTGATCGGCATCACCTACGGTGCCCTGGTTTCGCTGATGCAGAAGGATATGAAGAAGCTGGTGGCGTACTCGTCCGTGAGTCACCTTGGCTTCTGCACCCTCGGCATTTTCGCGCTGAACCACTCCGGGATAAGCGGTTCGGTGTTGCAGCAGATCAACCACGGCATCTCGACCGGCGCGCTGTTCTTGATTGTCGGCATCCTGTACGAACGCCGCCACACGCGCGAGATCTCAGAGTACGGTGGTATCTCTAGCGTGATGCCGGTGTACGCGACTATCACGATGATCATGTTCATGTCGTCGATGGGCTTGCCGCTGCTCAACGGCTTCGTTGGCGAATTCACGATTCTGCAGGGCGCATTCATGGCGAACCGTGCCTGGGCTGCCTGGGCTGCCCCGGGAATCGTACTTGCCGCCGCCTACCTGCTGTGGCTTTACCAAAGGGTTTTCTTCGGGACGGTATCGAATCCGAAGAACGAAAAACTAACGGACCTTACAGGCCGCGAGCTTGCGACCTTCGTTCCGCTCGTGATCCTGTCATTCTGGATCGGTCTGTACCCGAAGCCGTTCTTCCAGATATTGGATCAGCCCGTTACTGAGCTCGTGCAAAAGATCGAGACGAAGGGCGTGTACAACGCGAAGGCGCCGACTGTGCCTGCGACGGCAGTGACTGCGGAACCAGCACAATCGCAGACAGAGGGACAAGCAGAGCAACCGCAAGCTCCCGAGCAGAAAGTTGCTGCTCCGAGCCCGGCACATGGCGTCCACGTACCCGTTGCTGTGGTTTCGGTCACGCCCAGCGCGGCAAAGTAATTCAGCATTCCGGTGCATGCCATGGGTGTGCACCGGGTCGTTCCGAAGGGAAATGATCGTGTCGAACTCGATCTCACAATTCTTCACTAGCTCCGACTACCTGCTGTCGCTGCCGATGATCCTGCTGGCACTGTTCGCGCTGGGGATTCTGCTGATCGATCTGATCCTGCCAGCGGAGTGGAAGCGCATCAATGCGATCACCGCGCTGGCAGGGATCGCGTTTTCGGCGGCAGGAGTGGCCAAGATCCACGCGGCGTTTCGCGCGGCCGAACTTCGTGGCCTGACAATCTCGCATTACAGCGGCTTCATGGGGACGCTGGTGGTAGATCGCTTCGCCATCTATTTCTTCTACCTGTTCCTGCTTGGCGCGGCGGTTTCTATCCTGATGTCCGTCCGCTATCTCGAGATCGAGCGGGAAGATCACGGCGAGTTCTACGCGCTCATGCTGTTTGCAGTTGTCGGGATGATGTGCATGGCCTGCGGCTATGACCTCATCCTGCTCTTCATCGGCCTGGAACTGATGGCCCTGTCTACCTACGTTCTAGTCGGGTTCCTGCGCAGCGACAAGCGCTCGAACGAAGCATCGTTGAAGTATCTTCTGCTCGGAGCATTTTCGTCCGGCATCTTCGCCTACGGCCTGTCATTGTTCTATGGACTGACGGGTTCGACGAATCTCGGCGAAATCGGCTTCGCACTCGAACAACGCTTTGCCGTAAACCCGAAGGATCCTATCGTCATCCTTGCCCTGATAACGACGGCGACTGGCCTGCTATTCAAGATTGCTGCTGTGCCATTCCATCAATGGGCGCCGGATGCGTATGAAGGGGCGCCAACCAGCGTGACCGGGTTCATGTCCGTTGCCGTGAAGTCTGCGGCATGGGCTTTACTGTTGCGTATTTTCCTGTTTGGCATCTACCCGCTGCGTCCCATCTACGTGCCGTTGCTGGTCTTCGTCTCGCTCGCTACGCTGACGGGCGGCAACCTGGCGGCAATCACGCAGAACAACCTCAAGCGGCTGCTTGCCTATTCTTCGATCGCACACGTTGGATACATGCTGCTCGGCCTGGTCGCAAGCGACGGACGCACGAACGTGACCGGCATCAAGGGCATCATGATGTACTTACTGGTGTACACGTTCATGAACCTGGGCGCGTTCGCCGTCATTACTTCCCTGCGCCGCCGCAACATCATCGGCGACGACATCGATGACATCGCCGGGCTTTTCCATAAAGCTCCGACCGAAGCTTTTCTGATGCTGGTGTTCCTGCTGTCGCTAGCTGGAATTCCACCCATGGCAGGCTTCTTGGGCAAGTACTTTATCTTTCTGAGCCTGGTCGAGACTGGCCATTATGCGCTGGCTGCCGTCGCGGTGCTTTACGCTGTGGTCAGCCTCTACTACTACATGCGAATCGCCAACGCGATGTTCATGCGCGAGGCTGTGGATGCTGAACCGGTACGCGTTAGCCCCGGCATGGCACTCGCTTTGACGATAACCGGTGTTGGAACAATCGGTATCGGCATCTTCCCGAACCTATTCATCCAGGCGGTGAACTGGTCGTTGAACATCGTGCAAACGACGCCAGTCGCGCAGTTGGTCAAGTAGTCAGGCCAAACGAAACACGAAGCCCTCGCCTACACACGCGGGGGCTTTTGCTTTTGTACGACGTTCGGAAACGCTTGATGCTGACGGTTCCGCAACGCCGTGCTAGCCTTTACAGCATGGCAGACGAGCGCGACCAACGATCAACAGGCCGGTCTGAGCCTGCGCAGGGCGATGATAAGCAGAGTCCCTGGGTACAGATCGCACGGTATTCCGAAATCGGCTTTACGATTCCGGCAGCGGTGCTGCTTGGATTTTTCGTTGGTAAGGCGCTCGACTACTGGCTGCACACGCATTGGCTTTACCTGGCGGGCGTCGTCTTTGGCGCCATCGCCGGCTTCGTATCCATGATTCGCATGGCGCTCTCCTCTGACGATGCAAAACGCTGAACTACCATCAGGTTCCGAAGAGTCACCGAGGGATTTAGAGGCTGCACCTTTTACTCTCGATCCGGTTGCCGAGTCGTTCTATTCGGCGGCGACGGCACGAATTCTGAAGATGATGGCTTGGCTGGCGCTGCCGGCGATTGCCGTCGCGCTCGCACTGAACTGGCGCTTCGGCCTGGGTCTGGCGCTTGGTTGCGCAATTTCTTACCAGAACTTTCGCTGGCTGGCGGAAGCGGTGAATGGTCTGGGGGATCGGATCGTCAACGCGAACAGCCAGGAATCTGGCGTTGGAATTGTCGTCCGTTTCACTATCCGTCTGCTTTTGGTAGCCTTAGCCGCATATGCTATATTCAGAATTACACAGGTAGGGCTATATGGCCTTCTTGCGGGCCTGTTTCTGCCTGTCGCGGCCGTGTTTTGCGAGGCCGCATATGAGCTTTTTGCCGCAACGCGGCGCGGACTCTAATTCTCTCGGTTGAACAATCGGAATGCATTCACAACTGCCATTCACTGAGCTACTGAACCGGCTGTTTGCAGGACCAGTTGTCGCGCTGCTGCACGCGCTCGGTATCCATCCGCATAATCCAGCCGCACCGATCCCGAATTACGTTGCGATGCAGGTGCTTGTCGTCCTGCTGTTGGTGCTGTTTTTCATCGTAGTGCGCTCGCGGCTGTCGGTTGATAAGCCAGGTGCGTTGCAGCACGTGATGGAAGGTATTCACGGCTTCGTTGGCGGACTCGGTGAAGAGATCATCGGCCATCACCATAAGCGGTACGACTCGTACCTGATTGCGCTGGGCATGTTCATTCTCGGCTGCAATCTCATCGGGCTAATACCGGCGTTCGAGTCGCCTACCGGTATTCCCTCTGTTCCGCTCGGTTGTGCGGTTGTGACCTGGTTCTACTATCACACGCAGGGGATTCGAGCGAATGGGCTGGGCTACGTTAAGCACTTCATGGGGCCCGTCTGGTGGCTTGCGCCCTTGATGTTACCGATTGAAATTTTCAGCCATCTTGCGCGCATTCTCTCGCTCACCATTCGTTTGTTTGCCAACATTTTCGCGGGCGACATGGTGACGCTGGTATTCTTCTCGCTGATTCCGATCGGCGTGCCGATCATCTTCCTTGGCTTGCACATCGGCGTCTCGTTTATCCAGACCTACATTTTCGTCCTGCTCGCGACGGTGTACTTGTCTGAGGCCACGGCCCACGAGCACTAAACACCACGCGCATGGAGCGCGAAAGTTTGCCATCAGCGTGAGGGCGTCTGTACGAGGATGACGTCAACCACCACCTGGTGGCAGTACGGGACCTTCTGGGGTCCGGTTCATACGAAGGAGCAACACGATGCGTAAAGTAATGTTCGTCCTGCTGGCCGTCGTCGCCATGTCGCTTATGGTCACGCCCGCCTTCGCGCAGGGCACCGAAGCAGGTGCCGCTGCCCACCCGACCAACTGGGTCGCCATCACATCCGGCTTCGCCATGGCGATTGCCGTTGCGCTGGCTGCACTCGGCCAGTCGCGCGTTGCCGCTTCCGCCTGCGAAGGCCTGGCCCGCAACCCCGCCGCGCGTCCCGGAATCCAGCTTGCGCTGATTCTTGGTCTGGCATTCATCGAGTCGCTCGTGCTGTTCACGCTCGTTATCATCTTCGTGAAGGTCGCTTAACCGGCGCTTCCGTCGAGACAAGGCCTCCGTCTTCGGGCGGAGGCTTTTTGTTTGTGCGAGGCCGGTGTCATACATGCTACGGCGCGCCGCTCGGAAGCAGTTGCAACTCTCGCAATAAACCGTGACACTAATCGGCATGACGGCCATGCTCGAATTCGATCATGTCACAAAAGAATACGGCAGAGTGTTTTCGCGGTGCCGCATTCGAGCTCTCGACGGCTTCTCGCTCGAGGTGGAGCAGGGTGAGATTTTCGGATTTCTTGGCCCAAACGGTGCCGGAAAAACGACGGCCATCCACCTTGCGCTAGGTTTCATGCGAGCGACCTCGGGCAGAGGTCGGTTGTTGGGGCGGCCATTCGGAGATGCGGCGACGCGTGCGCGTGTGGGTTTCCTTGCGGAGAACGTGGCGCTCTATCACCGGCGCGCTTCCTCCTTGGTTCGCTTCTACGGCGGGCTTAACCGAATGCATGACCCATCGTTAGCACAGCGTACACGAGACGTTCTGGACCTAGTGGACATGCGTGAACACGCCGGGCGCAACGTGGGACGATTCTCTCGCGGCATGATGCAACGCATTGGGTTGGCGCAAGCGATGGTGAATGATCCCGAACTGCTGATCCTTGACGAACCTACGTCGGCGCTTGATCCTATCGGACGTGTCGCCGTGCGGGAATTACTGCTGCGCGCGCGGGAGCAGGGTAAGACGATCTTCCTCAGTTCACATATGCTGTCGGAAGTTGAGCAAATTTGTGATCGTGTCGCCATCCTTATGCACGGGCGAGTTGTGCGCCTTGGACGGATGCCTGAGCTGCTGCAACAGAGCGAGAGTTGGACGGTGACCGCGCGTGGTCTTGATCCGGCCGGCTACCCGGACGCGACGCTCGATGGTGAGCTGTTGAGTTTTGTGGCTTCGGGAAGAGTGCAAAGGCAGATTATCGAGCGCATATGGATGGCAGGCGGAGAAGTGGTGAGCGTGACGCCGATGCGTCGTTCATTGGAAGACCTGTTCATGCAATTGGCTGCAGAGGCCGATGAGGCGGGATCACCCGCGGCGAGAGTGAACGCTTGACGCCAATACTGCTTATCGCCGCCAACTATCTTCGCGAGCAGCGCTGGCCCGCTATTGGACTTTTTGCGTATGGAATTGGAAACGCGCTCGCGTTCGGGGCAGTGGGTGGGCCGGTTGCAATCGAAGACGTTTACTTCTACATTCGGCAGCAGGCCCTCTTCGCGGCCCTGTTTGCCACCTTCCTCGCAGCCGCAGCGGTTCACAATGACAGGCGCTCGCGGCGAATACTGGCCGTGCTTTCCAAGGCGATTCACAGGGGCGAGTACCTGGCGGGACTGTTCCTTGGACTCGCTGCGGTGATGGCAGCGTATTGCGCGGTGGTGGCACTATCCAGCCTGTGGCTGGCCGGGCAAACGCAGCTCACAATTGTTTCCGCTGTTGCGGCAGTTGCAATTGCCTGGATAGCATCGCTGGCAGTGATTTGCGTTGCACTCTTCTTCTCGACGTTTCTCAATCCATTCTTCACGACCGCAGCTACGGCCGCGGCCATCATGCTCCCGGCACTCTGGGTGCACACAGCAGTCCATCCTGCGCTGTGGCTCTCACCGCCGTACTACCTGCTTTCAGGTATCGCGCTCTCTCCGACGTTTACATTCGCGGGAACGGTGACGGCAGTTGTGCTGGCCGCTATCTACGGGGCGTGCTTCTTCGTGCTGGCGACGGTCCTCTTCAGCCGGCGCGACGTGGCCATCGCAATCGAATGAAAAACCGGCGAGGACTCAGCCCCGCCGGTTCTTGTTCCTCTCGATGTAGTACCTGTTATTGCATCAACATTCTTGCCGATTCGAGTGCGTAGTTCAGCACGCGACCCGGAAACACGCCAAGATAAATAGTAGCCACAACGCTGACAACGAGCGCGAAGCCCAATGCCACGGGAACGCGCGGGACAGGAGTGCTGACGCGCTCATCGCGCATGTACATATACACGATGATTCGCAGATAGTAGAACGCCCCGATGGCACTGTTGATCAGGCCGATGATGGTCAATCCCACGAGGTTCGATTTGAGCGCCGCGCTGAAGACGTAAAACTTCGCGAAGAACCCCCCAGTGATAGGAATTCCAATCAGGGATAAAAGGAAGATAGTGAGCGTCGCGGCCAGAAGGGGCGAACGTCGTCCCAGTCCAGCGTAGTCGTCGAGCAACACGTACTTCTCGCCCGTGCTTGCGAAATGGCTCACGACAGCGAACGCACCGACGTTCATCGCCGCATACGACGCTGAATAAAACATGGCGGCTGAGATGCCGGCATTGGTGTCCTTGATGGCGGCGAATGCAACTAGCAGGTAGCCGGCGTGCGCGATGGAGGAGTAAGCCAACAGGCGTTTCACGTTCTGTTGTACCAGCGCGCCCATATTGCCGAGCGTCATTGAAAGTGCCGCCGATATCCAGATCAGCCAGAACCATCCCGGCGCCGATGTGGCGAAGAGCACCCGGAGCAGAACGGCAAACGCAGCAGCTTTCGGCGCGGTCGACATGAATCCTACGACGGGAGCCGGCGCGCCTTCGTACACGTCAGGTGTCCAAATCTGAAAGGGAGCCGCGGCAACCTTGAAACCCAGTCCTACGAACATGAGCGCGACAGCGACATAGGCCAGCGTTGGAGCGTCGTTTTGCAGGACGCGGGCGATTTCCCCGACGTTTGTCGACCCAGTTGCGCCGAACATCATGGCAATGCCATAGAGGAAGAAAGCCGTAGCGAATGATCCGAGAAGGAAATACTTCAGCGACGATTCGGTGCTTTCTGCTGCGCGCCGACGGAAGCCAGCGAGAACGTAGGTCGAGATGGACGAAATCTCAAGGGCGATGAAGATCAGGACCAGTTCGACGGCCGACGACATGAGGCCCATACCAACCGTGCCGAACAGGATAAGACCGTAATATTCGCCGTGACGAATGTTCTGAACCTTGAGGTACTCGAACGACATGAGGGTCGTAACGAGTGCGACCACAAGCACGACGATGTGGAAGAAGATGCTGAAATTATCGACCCGCACCATGCCCCACCACGACGTCCCGGGATAGGTGGACTGGTAAACTGTCGCGATAATCGCGGCAACGATGCCGACTGCGGCAACCGCGCCGAGCGACTTGCGGTCGTCCTGATCCTTCAGGAGCGGGTCCACCATCATGACGATGATGCCAAAGACGGTGAGTACGATCTCTGGCAGGATGCGAATGTAATCGACGGCGGGAATCATCGGCCGGTCACCTGAGGAACGTTCAGTGTCGCCGGAGCGACGTTGGGCAGCGGCGTAGTTACGCCACCGGATACGGCTTGCTGGTTCTGCCGCATGGAAATAGCCCTTGCCACAGCCGGGTCAATCGAGTTCAGCCAGAGCACAGGCGCGACTCCCATGACCAGCGCTGCGATTGCGAGCGGCAATAGTGCGACTCGCTCGCGGCCGTTCATATCCGGCAGGGCAGCATTGGCCTCGTTTTTGACCGTGCCGTAGAACACGCGTTGATACATCCAGAGCATGTACGCCGCGCTCCAGATGACGCCGCTTGCGGCCAGGATTCCGTAGATTGCCTTAGCCTGGAATGAGCCGGTCAGGATGAGGAACTCGCCGACAAAGCCATTCATCAGCGGCAGACCGATGGAGGATAGCGTGATAATGAGGAAGAAGGTGGCATACACCGGCATGGGAGTAGCCAGACCGCCGTACTGCTTGATCTCATAGGTGTGGCGGCGCTCATAAACAATGCCAGCCAGCATGAACAGTGCGCCGGTCGAGACGCCATGGTTCAGCATCTGGTAAACAGCGCCATTCACGCCAGCTTGCGTAAAGCTGAAGATGCCGAGTACAACGAACCCAAGGTGGCTAACCGAAGAATAGGCGATCAACTTCTTCATATTCGGCTGCACCATGGCGACTAATGCGCCATAGATGATGCCGATAATCGCAAGCGCAATGATCCACGGCGCATTGCGGCGAGCTTCTTCGGCGAACAGTCCAAGGTTGAATCGGAGTAGGCCGTAGGTGCCCATCTTCAGCAGCACTCCGGCGAGAAGGACAGAGCCCGCTGTCGGCGCTTCCACGTGAGCGTCGGGGAGCCAGGTGTGCAATGGAAAGAGAGGTACCTTGACGGCAAAGGCTATAAAGAAGCCAAGGAACAGCCACTTCGTCGCCGTCGCAATACCATCAACCTGCCCACCCGCGAGTGCCGCCTGGATGGTTACGAAGTCGAAGCTTCCCGTATGCACATAGAGCCAGATGATTGCGCCGAGCATGAAGACCGAAGCGATCATCGTAAACAGGAAGAACTTGATAGCTGCGTAGATTCGGCGCTCGTGCCCATACATGCCGATAAGCAGCGCCATCGGAATCAGCGTGGCTTCCCAGAAGAAGTAGAAGAGGAAGAGGTCGAGAGACACGAAGACGCCGATCATCGCCGTCTCGAGCAGCAGCAGCAGGATGAAGAACTCCTTCACCCTGTCTTGAATCGACTTCCAGGAGATGAGAACACTGAGCGGAACCAGGAACGTGGTCAGGATAACCAGCCACAGCGAGATACCGTCGATGCCGAGGTGATAGCGAATGCCTTCACCGGCGCCGAGCGGGATCCAGCCAACGTTCTGCTCAAACTGGAAGCCCATGTCTCCATTCCTGAAGTGCCAGGGCAGGTGCAGGGAAGCCAGCAGCGTGGCGATGGAGATCGCCAGCGCGAACCAGCGTATGTCGCGGTCACGTCGCGGGAAGAATGCAAGCAGCAAAGCGCCTGCGGCAGGAAGAAACGTGACCAGCGTCAGGATAATGCCGTTCAGACTCGCGGCGTTCATCTCGTACCCATCCAGACCATATAGACAATGACCAGCGCGGCACCGGCGGCAACCCATCCGGCGTAAGACCGAATGTTGCCGGACTGTTGTTGGCGAACTCCATCGGAGACGTCTTGCGCGCCGCGTGCGGCTTCGTTAACCGTGGCGTCGATCGCGCCCACGTCGATCCCTCGCCAGAGGAGCTTCGTTGAGCCTTCCACGATTGGGCCGATGACGCTGGCGCCGTAGATCTCGTCCACGTAGTACTTATTCAGAACTGTCTTGTAAACAGTGCCCAAGCTCGCAGTGATCTTGGCAGGCAAATCGCGGCGCTTCACGTACAACAACCAGGCAAGTCCGAAGCCGGCGAATGCCACAGCCACGGAAACACCCGTGAGCAAGCGCTCCATCGCGACCTCTTCATGCGAGGCGGATTCACCATGCGAAGCAGATTCCTGCGCCGGTCCGGCAACGTGCTCGGCAAGGGTACCGGTTTCGACGGTGGCCGTGCTCGGCAGCACTGGAGCCAGGAATTTGTGGAATGTGTTGTTACCGCCAAGGGCGTGCGGCACACCGACGTATCCGCCGACGACCGAAAGGACGGCCAGGATGACGAGCGGAGCGAGCATGATCCACGGCGACTCGTGCGGTTCGCTATTGCCGTCAGCACCCTGTCCGTGCGAACCCGTCGCAGGCGCGTGTGCGATCGTGTCATGCCCACCGATCGGAGTGGCATGGGCGTGACCAGCGTGCTCCCCAGTTTCGTGCGCTTCGCCGCGATAATCGCCCCAGAAGGTCATGAACCACATGCGGAACATGTAGAAGGATGTAAGGAAGGCCGTGGTGACGCCGACAAGCCAGAGCACCCAATGTCCGTGCGGGCTGCTGAAGGTTTGCCAGAGGATCTCGTCTTTCGAGAAGAATCCGCTCAGGAATGGGAAGCCGGCGATTGTGAATGTTGCCGCCGTCATTGTCCAGTACGTGTACGGAATCTTATGGCGCAAGCCGCCCATGCGGCGCATATCCTGCTCACCGCCGAGGGCGTGTATGACAGAGCCGGCTCCAAGGAAGAGCAGCGCCTTGAAGAAGGCGTGCGTCATCAGGTGGAAGATTCCCGCCGAGTAAGCCGCAACGCCGCAGGCCAGGAACATGTAACCCAACTGAGAGATGGTCGAGTACGCGAGTACTCGCTTTATGTCGTTCTGCGCCATGCCGATAGTGGCGGCGAAGATCGCCGTCAGGCAGCCGACAACGGCTACGGCCATTAAGGCAATCGGTGCGTGGTTGAATACGGCATTTGATCGCGCGATCACGTAAACGCCGGCCGTGACCATGGTGGCGGCGTGGATGAGGGCGGATACCGGTGTCGGGCCTTCCATGGCATCGGGCAGCCAGACGAAGAGCGGAATCTGTGCAGACTTGCCGGTTGCGCCAAAGAGCATCAGCAGGCCAATGGCGGTCAGCAAGCCGGCGCCGGCGGTCTCAACCGGCATGGCGTTGACGGCCTTGAACACGCCGGAGTACTGCAGCGTGTTGAAGTGCTTGATCAGCAGAAAGAGCGCGATCAGGAAGCCGAAGTCGCCGACGCGATTCGTGATGAACGCCTTTTTGCCGGCGTTAGCGGCCGAATCCCTACGGAAAAAGAAGCCAATCAACAAGTACGACGCGAGGCCCACGCCTTCCCATCCGACGAACATGAGCAGGTAGTTGTCGGCGAGCACCAGCGTAAGCATGAAGAACATGAACAGGTTCAGGTAGGAGAAGAAGCGGTAATACCCGCCCTCATGCGCCATGTACCCGACCGAGTAAACGTGGATCAGAAAGCCGACGCCGGTCACAACCAGCATCATCACCATCGAAAGCTGGTCCAGGTAGAAGCCGTATTCGACACTGAAACTGCCGGCACGAATCCATGCGCCGTGACTTTCGGTAACGGCGGCTGCGCCTCCACCGACGAACTGGAGCGCGGCGAACACGGCCCAACCGAACGAAAGCGCGGTCGAGGTTAAGGCAACCGTGCTCACAGCGGCCTTCGGGAAGCGCCGTCCGAAGAGGCCGTTGATCACGGCGCCAAGCGCCGGCAACAGCGGAATCAACCAGAGATGCAAGCTCATAGTTTCAACAAGTTCACGCGATCAACGTTCAGAGTTTCGCGCGTGCGGAAAACGGAGATGATGATTGCCAGTCCAACGGCGGCTTCAGCGGCCGCCACGACCATGACGAAGAAGACGAAAACCTGCCCATTCAAGGAGTCCCATTGGGTCGCAAAGGCTATGAACGAGAGGTTTACAGCGTTGAGCATAAGCTCGATCGACATGAAAATGGTAATGATGTTTCGCTTGATGAGGAATCCAGCAACGCCACAGGCGAAGAGGAACGCACTCAGGAGCAGGTAATACCAAAGAGGAATCATTACTCTCCGCCCCTCCTGGCGAGGACCACGGCGCCCATGATCGCGATGAGGATCAACACGGACGTGACTTCAAACGGCAACAGGAAATCGCGGAAGAGCAGGCGTCCGATGTCCTTGGCAGATCCATGCAGGGCTCCGATCATCACTTGCCCGGCGCTGACGTTCCTGCGCAGGAGTACCCACGCCACAGCGACAAGGCCGATCAGCAGGCCCGGAACGCCGAACATGAGTGCGACCCGGCTGGTCCCGTGACGCTCTTCCGCGCCCGCATTCAGCAACATGATGACGAAGACGAACAACACCATGATTGCGCCGGCGTAGATGATGACCTGTACGGCGGCCACGAATTCGGCTCCGAGCAGGAGGTAGAGCATCGCGAGCGATGCCATCACCACGATCAGCGAGAGAGCGCTGTTGATCGGGTGCTTCTGCGCGAGGAGGCTGATGGCCCCGCCAACGCAGATCGCCGAAAAGATCAGGAACAAGATTAAGTGCAGCATGTTTGTTTTTGCCGGCGTCTATGGCGTGCCGGAATACCGCTCATTTCGATTCTCAACTTAACCAGCCCGATGACTTGAGCTGAGGCAACTTACTCGCTCGCGTTGACGTTTACGACCGCAGCGCTACCACCAGCGCTGTTATCACAATGTTCGCGATGGCGACCGGGAGAAGAAACTTCCACGCAAATGCCATCAGTTGGTCATAGCGGAAACGCGGCAGCGTGCCACGTACCCAGATATAGATAAACAGGAAAACGAAAATTCGCAGCAGGAACCAGAACACCGGCAGTAGCCCCTGGAGAATCGGGGGACCGAAAACCGGGCCGCTCCAGCCGCCAAGGAAGAGAACCGATGCCAGGCACGCGACGGTGACCATGTTGGCGTACTCGGCCATGAAGAACATCGCGAACTTCATCGCGCTGTACTCCGTGTGGTATCCGGCCACGAGCTCGGTTTCCGCTTCAGGCAGATCGAAAGGGATACGGTTAGTTTCGGCGAACGCAGCCATCAGGTAGATGAAAAACGCGATGAACTGTCCCTTGAAGATGTTCCACTTAGGGATAAACCCGAGCCACGTACCCTGCTGCTGATTCACAATGTCGCGCAAACTGAACGATTCGCAAATGATCAGCACGCCGATAACTGACAGGCCGAGCGCAACCTCATAACTGACCATCTGCGCGCAGGCACGCAACGCTCCCAGCAGGGAATACTTGCTGTTGGAAGACCAGCCAGCGAGAGCGATGCCGTAGACACCAACGGAGGTGAGGCCAAGAATAATCAACAATCCAATACCGATATCGCCGGCCTGACCGTTTGCTTCTGTAATGCCGGTGATCTGTATCGGAGTAGTGATACCAAAGATCGTGACGCTTGGACCAATTGGCACCAGCGCGATGGATGTCATGGCCATCGTGAGTGCCAGCACCGGAGCGAGCAAGTACAGTCCCCGGCTCACATATGGAGGCGTCAGATCTTCCTTTAGCAAGAACTTTGCGCCGTCGGCAAGTGGCTGCAAAAGGCCAAACGGACCCACGCGCGAAGGGCCCCAGCGGTTCTGGATGTGGCCTACGACTTTGCGCTCCAGCCAAACCGTGTATGCCACGATCGTGAGCAGCACACCGACTGTAACCACGATTTTGATCACGGCAACGAGAAGAAATGTAAGGACGTTATTCATTGATATTGCGCTCTGTTCAATCCAACACAAGCTGCTAAGTCGCTGACCTTTCGAGCGAGGGCGGAACACGCCATTCAGCCCGGGAGAGCAGAAGCTGCGTAGCTCAGCAGCTTCTCAAAACAGGTACATACAAGCTGAACTGCCGAAGTCGGCGGATTAATCGCATAGCCACTTCAATCCGCTACTACTTCTTTATCCGCCGGTGTTTTCCCGCGGCCTTCCATAACCGAGTTCAAGGTCGTCGAGAACCGACCCAGCGTACCCGAAGTGAAGAGCGTGTCATTCGAAGGCAGAACCAGTTGCGGACGGCTTTCGATGGCGGCACCCTCGATCTGCACCAGGTCGGTGTGTTCGTCGGCCCCGGCAAGCAGGTTCACGCGGGAAATATCGTATGAGGGCACGAGCCGTTGGATCTCATCGAGCATCGCAATCGGATCGAACGGACTCATCTTCGGCTCCAGTCCGTGTGCCTGAAGCCACACTGTGTGGCGGTCGGCTTCGCCGGATTCAGCGCCGCGGGACTGCCCCATGTCGGCGCGAGTTGAACCGCCGAGCGGGACGAGGCTATGCACGCCGTACCCCATGCGATCCGCTATGCGCACGATCATTTCGAAGTCAGTCTTCGCGGTCGTAAGCTCGCCAGCTTTCTTGAGCAATTGAACGTCGCCGCAAGTATTCGTGAATGTGCCCGATTTTTCATAGGCGCTCAGGGCAGGCAATACGACATCGGCCACCATCGCCGTCTCGGTCAGGAACATGTCCTGGAGAACGACAAAGGGCGACTGCAATACAAATGGATCCACGTTGAAACGCGCAATGGGATTCGAGCCGACGATGTGCAGCGCTTTCAGGCGACCGTCGCGTGCTGCGTCCATCATCTGCGGAATGTCCATGCCGGGCATCTGCGGGACTTTGCTGTGCCACTCTGCCGGAACACTGGAGCCTCCGGACGCTGGCAGGTAGCCGGGCAACAAGTCGGGATAGAGGCCCATATCGGCGGCACCGCGTGAGTTCGCGTAGTCGCCGAGACAGATGAAACGTGCGCCATGCGCCGCCCCGAAGCGCACCAGCGCATCGATGTCGGCTCCCCTGACTTCGGCCCCAAAGATCACGACCAGGTTCTGCGCGGACTTCAATGTGCCACGCAGCCTGGCGAGCGCTTCGTGCGTGAGCGATGCGTTGACAATGGCGTCGGCTGCGGAGTCGTCGCCGGCGAGGAAGCGCGCAAATGCGCCCTCTGAACCTGCTGGAAGCTGCGTCAGCGAAGCCGCCTGACGCTTCAGCTTGATATCGGTGGAGTTGACCAAGTGCAGCTTGGCGCGATGCAGGCGCACGTTGTTACGGATCTGCCATGCGAGCAGCGGATGCTGGTCTGTCGGATTGTTGCCGATGAGCAACAGAGCAGGCGCGGTAAATACGTCTCGCATTGACGCAGTCTTCGCCTTCTGTGTCGAGATGGCCTTGACGAAGGACGGGTAGTCGGCCGTGCGGTGATGGTCGACATTATTAGTCCCCAGTACCAGTCGCGCATATTTCTGAAGCAGGTAGTTCTCTTCGTTCGTCGTGCGGTTGGAGCCGATGACGCCGATTGCCTGGCCGCCATGGGCCTCGAGTACTTCCTTGAACTTGCTCGCGATCAGGTCGAAGGCCTGATTCCAGGTCGCCTGTTCGAGCTGTCCATTTTTCCTGATGAGCGGCTGCGTAATGCGTTCCGGACTATTCGCAAAGTCGAACGCGTAGCGGCCCTTGATGCAGAGGAAGTCGCCGTTGATTCCGCTCTTGTCGCGATTGTCGCCGCGAACGATTTCCATACCACTCTCATGGCGGCGAACGCCGAGCGTGGTCATGCAGCCGTCGCCGCAATGCGTACAGACGGTGCCGACGTGGTTCATCTCCCACGGGCGGGTCTTATAACGGTATGCGCCTGAGGTGAGTGCGCCGACGGGGCAGATATCGATGCACATGCCGCACTCTTCGCACTCAAGATGGTCCTGATTATTGGGAGCAATGACCGAACCCTGACCGCGATTTTGTACGCCGAGCGCCCAGACGTCCATGCCTTCGCCGCAAACTCGCACGCAGCGGTAACAGAGGATGCAGCGCGGGCGGTCAAAGTAAACAACAGGAGACCATTGCTGCTCCTCGCGGTGCGACTTGATGTCGATGAACTTCGACTCGGCCGCGCCGTACTTGTACGTCATGTCCTGCAGTTCGCATTCGCCGCCAGCATCACAGACCGGGCAATCGAGCGGATGGTTGGCGAGCACCAGCTCCAGCATGCTCTTGCGCGCCTGTACCACCTTTTCGCTCTCGGTGTTGACCACCATGCCTTCCGCTACGGGCGTGGTACACGCAGTCTGTAGCTTCGGCATTTTTTCGATTTCGACCAGGCACATGCGGCAGGCGCCCTGCAGCGACAGTCCCGGGTAGTAGCAGAAGGACGGAACTTCGATGCCCACGTTCTTGCAGGCTTCGATCAGCAATGTGCCTTGCGCTACGACAATCTTGTTCCCATTTACGGTGATGTTGACGTCAGCCATGAAAACCAGTCGCCAGTCGTTAGTCGTCGGTTGCCAATTCGGCGCAACACGCTGACCTGAATTTGTAGGGCATTCGATCGCAACGCGAGTCGATTGCCCGATAGCCAGTTAACCCAATATCCCGATTCGAATCGCTCTAGGCGATGACCGGCAGTTGCTCCAGCGCCGCCTGCGGTTCGTACGGACACGGACGGCCTTCCAGATGATCTTCGAATTCTTTGCGGAATTTCTTCACGAAAGCAATCGTCGGCATAGCCGCGGCATCGCCCAGGGGACAGAACGTGCGTCCCAACATGTTTTCCGCCAGGTACTGAATGTTGTCGATGTCCTTCTTGATGCCGCCCCCCGCGTGGAAGCGCACCAGCGTCTTCTTCAGCCAGTCGGTACCTTCGCGGCAGGGAATGCACCATCCGCAACTCTCGTGACGGTAAAACGCCATCGTGCGCAGTGCGAACTTCACCATGCATACCGTGTCGTCGAGTACGACGACTCCGGCGGAGCCGAGCATCGTACCGGCTTTCATGCACTGGTCGAAGTCCATGCCGATGTCGATCTCTTCCGGCAAAAGAACAGGAGTGGAAGAACCGCCGGGGACAACGGCCTTCAGTTTGCGGCCCTTCCAAACACCGCCTGCAACCTCGTAGATCATCTTGCGAAGACTGTAGCCCATCGGCAGTTCGTACACGCCAGGGCGTTCCACGCATCCGCTGATGCCGAACAAGCGCGTGCCACCGTTTTTTGGCGTGCCAATGGCCGCGTACTTTTCGCCGCCCATCATGAAAATGTGCGGAACGCTTGCCAGCGTTTCAGCATTGTTGATGACGGTCGGCCCGCCCCAGAGTCCAACAACAGCAGGGAATGGAGGACGGATGCGCGGAACTCCGCGCTTGCCCTCAAGGGACTCCATCAATGCAGATTCTTCGCCAACTTCATAGGCGCCGGCGCCACCGTGCCAGTGCACGTCGAAATCATGCCCCGTGCCGAAGATGTTCTTCCCGAGAAAGCCACGCGCATAAGCGTCCTTGATGGCTTTCATCATGATGTCTGAAAGATAGCGGTACTCGCCCCGAAGGTAGATATAGCCGGTCTTAGCGCCGACGGCGAGGCCGGCAATCATCACACCCTCTATGACCGAATGCGGGTCGTGCTCGAAGATCATGCGATCTTTGCAGGTGCCCGGTTCGCTCTCGTCGCCGTTACAGAGGATGTACTTCGGCTTGGCGGACTCCTTCGGCACGAAGGACCACTTCATGCCCGCAGGGAAGCCAGCGCCACCGCGCCCACGCAGGTTCGAGGCTTTCATCTCATTGATGATGCCCTCAGAACCCATCTGAATCGCTTTCTGAACGGCCTTGTAGCCGTCCAGTTCAAGGTAGCGGTCTATGTTCGCCGCGCCCTTACCCCAGCGCCACGAGATAGCCTTAACCTCATCGGGATGTGATACCAAGTCAGCCATGAACAGTTCTCAGTTCCCGGTTCTCAGTTCTGGTTGATGAAACTCATGATTCCAAGCAGCGTGTTTCGCCTATTGCTGTTCGCGTTTTCGGTACGACTCGAGAACGGCGTCAACTTTCTCCATTGTCAAATTCTCGTGATAGTCGTAGTTGACCTGTATGGCCGGAGCCCAGCAGCAGGCGCCGATGCACTCAACTTCTTCGACCGAGAACAATCCGTCTGGAGTGACGCCCTTGTCCTGCGTTACGCCCAGCGTCTCCTTGCAATGGCGCAGAATTTCTTCACCGCCGCGAACCAGGCAGCTTATGTTCGTGCAGACCTGCACGTTGTACTTGCCGGCCGGCTTAGTCCTGAGCATCGAGTAATAACTGATGACGTTGCGCACTTCCAGATCGCTTAGCTCGAGCCGTTGTGCGATTTCATTGACGGCATCGTCACTCAGATAGCCCAGCTCGTCCTGGACATAAAGCAGCGTCGGCACCAATACCGACCGCTTGGTCGGATAATGCGTCAGCATCTCGGTGAAGCGGGTTTCGAATTCGCTAGAAAATTGCATTCAAGTCTCTAAGCTGCTGAGCCTTAAAGCTCCTAAGCAGGAGCACGTCGGCTCTATCCAGCAATCTCAATATCCAGTTCGGTAGCTCAGTCGCTTAGCAGCTTAGCGACTACTTATCTGTCCACGTCTCCAAGAATAATGTCGATCGATCCCACGGCTGCTACTACATCAGCTATTAAGCCGCCTTCGCACATGACGGAGAGGGTGCTGAGGTTCGCGAGCGAGGGACTCCGCATGTGGACGCGGTATGGCTTCGCTGTTCCGTCACTAACCACGAAGTAACCCATCTCGCCTCGAGGAGACTCTACGCCCTGGTACACCTCGCCCGCTGGAACGGTGAAGCCCTCGGTCACGATCTTGAAGTGATAGATCAACGACTCCATCTGGGTCTTCATCTTCTCGCGGTCGGGCAGAACGACCTTCGGCGCATCGGCCTTGATGGGACCTTCCGGCATCCCTTGTAGCGCCTGCTGCACCATGCCGATGGATTCGCGCAGTTCCTCGACCCGACACAAGTAACGGTCGTACACGTCGCCGTTCTTGCCGAGAGGCACTTTGAAACTGAAGTTTTCGTAGCCAGAGTACGGCATGTCACGGCGCAGATCCCAGTCAACGCCGCTGCCGCGTGCGGTTGGCCCGGTCGCTCCCAGCGCAATCGCGTCCTCGGCCGAGAGTTTTCCAACGCCCTTCGTGCGGTCCATCCAGATCGGATTTGCGGTAAGCAGGTTTTCGTACTCATTGATGCGCTCGGGGAACCTGTCTGCAAAGTGCTTCACTCGCTCAAACAAATCCAGCGGAGCTTCCATCGCAAGGCCGCCAATGCGAAAGTACGAAGTCATCATGCGCTGACCGCTGACCATCTCGAAAATCCGCAGAATGTCTTCCCGTTCGCGCATGCAGTACAGGAACACCGTCATTGCGCCGATGTCCATCGCGTGCGTGCCCAGCCAGACCAGGTGAGAACTGATGCGCGACAGTTCGTTGAGCATCACGCGCATCCATACGGCGCGCTTGGGAATCTCTAGTCCGAGCAATTTCTCTACCGCAAGGCAGTACGCGAGGTTGTTGGTCAGTGGGCAGAGATAGTCGATGCGGTCGGTAAGAGGCACGACCTGCTGGTAGAACTTGGCTTCGGTGGTCTTTTCGATGCCGGTGTGCAGAAAGCCGATGTCGGGCATAATCCGCACAATGGTTTCGCCATCGATCTCCAGGACGAGGCGCAACACGCCGTGGGTGGACGGATGCTGCGGGCCCATGTTCAGGATCATCGTGCGATCTTCGCCAGGCTCAAGTGTCGCGACGTACTGTCCAACGGTGCCCATTACCGGTAGCCCTCAACTGGATAATCTTTGCGTAGCGGGTGGCCTTCCCAGTCCGCCGGCATCATGATGCGCCGCAAGTAGGGATGCCCAGTGAAGCGGATTCCAAAGAGGTCGAAGACTTCGCGCTCAAAAGGATTCGCGCCGGGCCACATCGGGGTGACGGAGTCGATGCTCGCATCCGCGCCACTCAACTTCACTTTGATACGCACACGCTGCTTCAATTTCATCGAGAGTACGTGATAAACGACTTCGAAGCGCGGCTCGGCAGGATACCAGTCCACGGCCGTAACATCGCAAAGGAAGGCGAACTGTGTTGCCGGGTCGTCGCGCAGGACAGCGAGAGCCTCGCAGAGCGCACCTCGGTTCAGCCAAATTGTTAGTTCGCTGCGGTCCCACTTCGCGGCCTGCACAACTTCCGGCCGCCAAGCCAAAAGCTGCGCCAGCGCCGGACGGTCTTTAAGTTGTTCGATGTTGTCGATTGCCGTCTCAAGGGGCATGGCTACATGACCTCTTCGCGTGTCGGCTTGTTCCAGTCGATAACGCCCTTCTTCCATATGTAGAAGAGCCCAACCGTGACGATTCCGATGTAGATCAACATCTCCCAGAATCCGAACATCTTCAATTCCTTGAGAAGAATGGCCCAGGGATAAAGAAAGATTGCCTCAACGTCGAACAGAATGAAGAGCATCGCGACGAGGTAGAACTTCACCGAAAAGCGTTGGCGGACGTCGCCCTGCGGAATCATGCCGCATTCGTACGGCGACATCTTCACCCGGTTTTTCTTGTGCTGCCCAATGAATGTGGACAGCAGGACGATCGCAACCGCCAGGCCGGCAGCCGCGAACATATGCATCAGAAGAGGCAAATAACGGGCGAAATAATTCTCTGACATAGGAAATGCACGTGTTTGGTTTGCACCGAAGTAGTAGTCGGGTAAACATCCGAGTTTAGATTTCATATCTACGGAGTGTCAAGCCGTAAGCCGCGCATAACACGCGCGTTTCCGGCTGCTCGCGATTATCTGCACTGCACAATCTAGCTCTCGACCGGTGACGCATTGTGTCATTGCACATCGCGCTGAACTGAACGACAATGTGCGACGACAATGTGCAAACGAAAACAGTGCGGCGAATCTCGCGCCAGTCGTTAGCTCATTCGCGCTGGTAGCGCAGCTTCGAACATGACCGTCTTCGGCTTCAATACGGATATCAAGTACGCTGACACCGTTTACCACGTACAGAGCGAGGAACGAACGAACGACCTGGTGTTGCAAACGCAGGTCTTCGTTCGGGGGCGCTGCATTGGAAAGCGTGCAACGCCATATAAAAATCTGGCAGGCTCTCACGAGTTCTCCGAATCGGCCGCCCACGATATGCTGAAGGCTCAGCATCGGGCTATGGTGGAAGCGATCCGCTCCGGTCGAGTAGCAGAAGCGCTGGCCGCACCCGCACCTATGGCAATGATTTCTGAGCCGAGGTCTGGTGGCCCCGCAGCCGGCAGCAAGGTGCCTGAGCAAGTGGCGGAGATGCCAACCGGCCCTGAACCTGTGTTGGACAGCACTCCGCAACTGTCGCTCGAACTCATCAACTCCGAGTCGATTTTCTTGGAGGACGCGGTAACGCTGTGCCTGCTGGTGACAGATGCCGAGATTCCGATAGCGGGCGCGCGGCTCGTGTGTCGCTTTTCCCTGACCACTCCCGGCGGGGAGGAGGCGCCCATCTATTCCCAAGGGGTAACCGGGATTGATGGCATCGCCGAGGTTCGGCTCTTTTTGGATGAAGCAGCGCTACACGACGCTACGGTGCTGGTGCAGGCGACGCATGCCGGGCAGACCGCTACCCGTAAGTTTCGCGTGCGTGGGAAGTAGCGATCCTGCTCCAACGGTGCAACAAATGGTCTGCCACCTGCTGCCGTTATCTGCCGCGCAAGCCATCTGTTATCTTGGTGTCCACGATGAAGCTCATCATTAATGGGGAAGAAAAGGACTTCACGTCCGGACTTACGCTGGCCGCGCTTATCAGTCAGCTCGGTATCAAGGGCGACCGAATCGCCGTCGAACTCAATCGCGACATTGCCCCACGCGCGAGTTGGGAGACTATCGAGCTCACCGAAGGCGACAAGCTCGAGGTTGTGCACTTCGTTGGCGGCGGTTAAGCAGCGCCCTATACGCACGGACGCCTACTCAGCCTGGTTTGAGGCGTCTGCCCGTACTAAACTACAAAATGGGCATCCAGAGCTCAGCTTTTCTACGCCGGGATGGCGAAACTGGCAGACGCAGCGGACTTAAAATCCGCAGACCCGAAAGGGTTGTGGGGGTTCGATTCCCCCTCCCGGCACCACCTTCAAGGCAAAACCTTCTGTCATTCTTCATCCTTGATCGTCGTTTCCAGAGTAGATTGCCCTCCGGGAAGCGGCGCGGCATGCCTGTTTCGATGTTTTTGTTTCATGCCGATGTGTCCAGAACGCCACGCTGTGCGAGTATGGAAGTGTGTCTAAAATGCCTCAGTGGAAGGCCTTTGACTTCGTGACCGCCGGGTCACAATATCGAAAATAAGCTATTAAAGCTCATTGTTACGATTATGCTTCGAAGTATAACTAATGTAAGCACTTACTTTTGCGCATAGGCGCGATCGTGCCATGCCTTCTTGCGCGTATTGGCTTTCTGAAAGAAGTCGAGTCGGGTGATTTTCTGATTGATTTTCTGGCGTTTTCACCGTAAGCTTTCATGTTTCATCGTGAGCGGTTGAGCCTGGTGGCAGCATGAATAAATCACTCCGTGACATGAAACCTTTCGTAGTTTCCGGAGTCTAAGTTAAGGAATCCTCTTCTTACAATTGTTTCCGGTAACTTCATCTCGTTTAAGGTGGGGCAGATTAGAAATGGCGAAGCGACGTGGCAATCCTAACTGGGGCAAGCCCGAACCGATCGGGCCGGTGACTCCGACAATTACTGAGTTTGAGCAAGTGGTCCGTGAGTTCAAGCTGCAACCCGACCAGTACCTCAGGTCAACTCGTCTGCGCGAGTGGGCGCGGCGAAACAAGAACTCGAAATACATTCCGGAGCCACTGTTGGAAGCGTGGGGTTTTGAGATCGAGTCGACTCTGTAAAGCGCCGAGCATTGCACAGTTTAGGGCCGCCAGATGGCGGCCCTTGCTATTTTGAACTCAGGTGTGGCTATGAAGATCGCAGGGAACGAACTTGTCGCCATGCTGGTCGCCACGAGCTTTGCGGCCGGCCTGAATGTTTACGCCACGGTGGCCACGCTCGGCCTGCTCTCGCGGTTTGACGTCTTCAACCTGCCGCCCGCGCTGCAAATCGTCCAGGACTGGTGGGTAATCGGCGCATGTGCGGCTCTTTTCCTGTTGGAGTTTGTTGCCGATAAAATCCCCGTTGTGGACATGGTCTGGAATGCGCTGCAAACGTTTGTTCGAGTGCCGGTTGCGGCGCTGCTGGCCTACGGCGCCACTGCAAGCCTCTCTCCGCAGACGCAGTTGGCGAGCACGATATTGGGTGGCGTAGTCGCGATGGCAGCGCATACGGGAAAAACAGCGGTGCGCGCCGGCGTCACGCCTTCACCGGAACCCTTTAGCAACATGGCGCTCAGCACAGCCGAAGATGCCGGCGCAATTGGCTTGACATGGGTCGCTACGTCGCATCCTTACATCGCCGCCGGTGTCGTTGTTGTCCTCTTGATCGGGCTGATCCTGATCGTGCGATGGATTATCAGGGCACTGCGTTCCATGTTCCGCCGTCTGCGCCAGCGCTTCTCTCCTAGTCCCGACACATCCTCTGCCTGGAATCGCGCCGCCTAGCCTCGCACGATTGCGCAAGGAATTGAGGCCAACAGTTTTCAGTCCCGGCCAAGATCACTACAGTTCTGCGTGGCACGCCCGCGTCTGAAACGCTCGGTGTCAAGGTCGCTTCTTCGTACCGATACACTGGTTTGACGCTGAGGATTTCGAGGTGAGATAGTAATCCGTTTCAGACTAGAAATTTTGAGCCGCGCTGTATTGATGGCGGCAACTAAGGGAGCCACCTGAAAGATGGTCCGCATTGTCCCCCGTGAAACTAAGTTCTTCGACATGTTTTCCGAGATGTCAGCCAACCTTTGCGACGGAGCGCGCGTACTCCGCGATGTGCTGGCGAATTACCAGAATGTCGACATCTCGGTGCAGAAAATCAAGGAAATCGAACACAAGGGCGACGACATGACCCATGCCGTCCTTGTCAAACTGAATCAGACTTTCATTACCCCCTTTGATCGCGAAGACATTCATAAACTTGCGTCCTCCCTCGATGACGTCCTCGACTTCGTCAACTCGGCTGCTGACCGCCTGATTATGTACAAGATTAAGAGCGTGCCACCTGCTGCAGTGGAACTCGCATCGATTATCGTAAAGCAGTCGGAAGAGTTGGGCCGGGCAGTGTCCCTGCTGGAGAAAAGCAACCAGCGACTCCTCGAACATTGTGTCGAAATCAACCGGCTTGAGAACGAAGCGGACAGCGTCAGCCGTAATGCTATTGCACGCATCTTCGAAAACGAAACCGATCCTATCAACCTGATCAAAATCAAAGAGCTTATAGAAGTGCTGGAGACCGCCACAGACAAGGCGGAAGACGCCGCCAACGTGCTTGAGACCGTGGTCCTCAAGAGCGCGTAGCCTCATATTCTTGCGGCTTATCGGGCGCTAGAGGTAAGTTCCCGGCTTTTTGATGAACTCTTGCGAGGAAGGCTGATCGGTGGATACAGGACTGCTACTTGTACTATTAACCGTTGCAATTGCGCTAACGTTCGACTTTATAAATGGCTTTCACGATGCTGCGAACAGCATCGCGACCGTTGTCTCGACCCGCGTACTCTCTCCGAAACTTGCTGTTCTGTGGGCGGCATTTTTCAACTTCGTCGCCGCATTTCTGCTCGGTACGGCCGTCGCGCATACCATCGGCAAAGGCATGATCCAACTGGACATCGTGACCCAGTACGTGGTCATGGCTGGGCTACTGGGCGCCATCGTGTGGGATTTGCTCACCTGGTGGTGGGGATTGCCGACCTCTTCCTCGCACGCGCTCATCGGTGGTTATGCTGGTGCGGCAATCGCTCGCGCCGCGATGGTTCGCGGATGGGGACGGGCATTTGAGGTCATTATTCCGCACGGATGGACGAAGACGTTGACTTTCATACTCGTCGCGCCCGTTCTTGGCCTGGTTCTCGGGTTCGCGTTGATGGTGGCCGTGTTCTGGATCTTCCGGAACAAAGCTCCGCAACAGGTCGATCACTGGTTCCGCAAGGCGCAGTTGCTTTCCGCGGCTGCGTACAGCCTCGGACACGGCGGAAACGACGCGCAGAAGACGATGGGAATCATTGCGGGCGCACTCTATACCGGCGGGCTGATGAGCAAGGCAGACATGATAGGCGATTGGGGACCGATTAAGTGGCCCATCATCCTGTCTGCACACTTGGCAATCGCGCTGGGAACATATTTCGGCGGATGGCGAATCGTTCACACTATGGGGTCAAAAATAACGAAGCTTAAGCCGGTGGGTGGGTTCTGCGCCGAAACTGCTGGTGCGCTTACGCTTTTCGGCACTGCTCTGGCCGGCATTCCGGTATCGACCACGCACACGATAACGGGCGCAATCGTCGGAGTGGGCACGACGCATCGCCTCTCCGCAGTGCGATGGGGCGTGGCAACGCGCATTGTATGGGCCTGGGTGTTGACCATTCCCGCTTCGGCATCAGTGGCGGCGCTCACCTTCTGGATCATTCGCATGATCAATCCGAACGCGTAGTTGCGGTTTTTGCGATAGTAAGTTTCAGCCGCTGAGTTGCATACAGCCCAGCGGCTGTTGTTCTTTGCTACAATTTATCCAGGTTCCTCATGACTCCGAATGCACCATTCTGCGACGTTCCTACCGCTATTGAGGAGATCCGCGCTGGCCGGATGATCGTCGTTGTTGACGACGAAGATCGGGAAAACGAAGGCGACCTCACCATGGCCGCCGAGAAGGTTACGCCCGATGCCATCAACTTCATGGCCAAGTACGGACGCGGCCTCATCTGTCTCTCAATGACGGAAGAACGCCTCGACTATCTGCGCCTGGGACAGATGTCCGCGGAGAACACATCGCAGTTCGGCACCGCTTTCACGGAGTCAATTGATGCCCGGCAGGGGGTGACCACGGGCATCAGCGCCCACGATCGCTCGTACACCATCAAAATCGCCATCGATCCAGCGACACGTCCCAACGATCTGGCTCGTCCGGGACACACGTTCCCGCTGCGTGCGCGTAAGGGAGGCGTGCTCATTCGCGCCGGACAGACTGAGGCTTCCGTCGATCTCGCACGCATGGCCGGGCTGATTCCTGCCGGAGTGATCTGCGAGATTATGAAGGACGACGGCACGATGGCGCGCGTCCCCGACTTAGTCGAGTTCTGCCGCGAACATCAGATGAAGATGGTGACAGTCGCGGAGGTGATACGATACCGCCTTCAGCACGAGCGCACCATCGTGCGCCAGGGCGAAGCGCTGGTCCCGACACGCTTCGGCGAGTTCCGCATGATCGCCTACCAGTCGGAAGTGAACGGCGATTCGCATATCGCCATTGTCAAAGGCGACCTGGAGAATTCCGGTGAGCTGCCTACGCTGGTGCGCATGCATTCGCACTGCCTGATGGGCGATGTCTTCAGTGCGACATGGTGCGAGTGTCGCGGTCTTTTGGAGGAGTCGATGAAGATGATTAACCGCGAGGGTCGCGGAGCGATCATCTACCTGCACCAGACCTCCAAAGGTTTCTCGGTGGAATCTCTCGGCGGCAAGCCGACGCTGCAATTCCATAGGGACTTACGGCTGCCGACGCTGCCGGATTCGCAGCGAAAAACGCAGCGCGAGATTGGCATTGGCGCACAGATTCTGTCGGACCTGAAGTTGCAACGCATACGTCTGTTGACGAATCGCCCACGCAAAGTCGCCTCATTGGAAGGCTTCGGCCTGCAAATCGTGGAACAGGTGCCTGTGCCGATCGATGTCGCTATGAGCTGCCAGGACTGACGAACGACAACTTCCACAAAGAAATCCAACGATGAGGACGCGCAAACCGCGTCCTTTTTTTCCGTTGGGCTGCAAAGCGTTTTCCGTTCTCAGGCACACTCGAAACAAGATATATTTTCGCCACATGCCCGGCGGCGACCAAGGTGTAGGCAGACGAACCGGCGATCAACTGTCATCACGGCAGCGCGCTCAGGCTGTTGTGGGACACGTCTTCGATCCCGATGGGCCAATGCCCGGCGAGGCGCTGTCGTACGAAATGGAAGAGGTTGAGCGCGAGCAGCGCGCATTGCTGGTGAAGGTTTACGGATTCATGGCTGTGGGCCTGCTAATCTCTGCCGCCGTGGCGCGATGGGCGATGGCTCGACCCGAAATGTTCACCTACGTGCACGAACACGCGCTCTCCTTCCAGATCATCTTTGCCTTGGAAGTCGCGGCGGTCGCCATCATCTCGCAAGTAATTGAGAACATTCCGATCGGCTTGGCAGCGCTGATCTTCGTTTGTTACGCGGCGTTCAATGGCATCTCTTTCGCGGTGTTCTTCCTGTTCATCCCGCCCGGCGCGGTTGCCTTCGGATTTCTGATTGCCGCACTCACCTTTGCAGCCATGGCCGCGTATGGACGCATGAGCGGCGCCGATCTAGGCACGATGGGGTCCACGCTGATCACGCTCGTCGCTGGCCTCGGAATCATGTCGGCAGCGAACGTCGTGTTCAACAACGAGAGGGTTTACTGGGCTACGTCCTACCTCGGCGTGATCGTGTTCGCGAGCCTTGCGTCTTACCATGCGCAGGATTTCCGCGACTTCGACTGGGCGTTCGAAGACGACGACGAGGCCAACAACAAGGCTGCACTGACCGGAGCGTTATTGCTGTATCTCGACTTCGTCAATCTCTACATCATGTTCATGAGGCTGATCGGCCGCGGGCGCGACCGTCGCTAAACCGAGCGACAGAATTGAGATGGATGGGCGGGCTCGGTGCCCGCCCCATGTTCGTCATTTACGTTACCTTACGCGGAACGATCTCGTCGTTGTTGATAAAGAACTGCGCCGAGCACTGATCGGAACCGCAAATGACCGGCACCAATCCGGCGATCTGTTTTCGCGTGATGAGCCCTAATGTGCCGCAGCCCGGACAGGCGAGTACGGCCCAGTACGGATCGTTTGTCTCGCCAGTTTCACCAGCGTTCTCAAGGATGAACAGCGTGCCTGGACCCATTTGTTCGGGGATCCACTCGTTCAGGAAGTTGATCTCAGCAACCATCGTCACCCCTCCGTACCGCGAGCAAGCCGTTATGAAGCGCTGTTGCCAGTATGAGTAGAGGATCTTCCTTTTCGCGTGCGTGATGCCGAACGTTTCTGTGCCATTGAGGCGAGCGCTGCGTGGGACACTCCGGCGGCAGCCGCCATGAATGACGGTGCAGTGCCGGAAAGTTGAGCCTGCGCCTGCCTGTCTGTGAATACCCGAACGTCTGTCTGGATGCGCTGCACCGTATCGCTCAAGCAGACGGTGAGCATGGGTTGGCGGGAATTCTTCAAAATATCTACGACAGCACGGGCCGAATCTTCCAAAAATATATGTTTGCCGTCGGTGAGCAGGTGGTACTCGGAACTAGCGCTCACGGTTTCGACGAGACGCTTGCCGAGTTCGCGTTGCAGATAGCGCATCACTTTGCGGACACGCTGCAAGCTGAAGCCACGCTGACGCAGTTCGCAGATGACGGCGACTTCGGCCAGGTCGGGCAGGGAATAGAGCCGACGGCGGCCATCGCGCGCCGGAACCACGATTCCGCGCTCGTCCCACCACTGCAACTGGCGCTGTGTGATGCCAGTCAGCGCTGCCACCTCATTGGATGTGAACGTATTGTCCACTCCACTCCTCACTCAATCCCCGGAATGGCTGCAGATTCCGGAGCGCCGAGTTTGTTGCATTCCGAACTAACACCAAAACTGCGTCGTCCGAAACTGAAGGAGGCCAAAACAAAAAGCCTCTGAAATGTTTGAAACATCTTAGGCCCGCTTTGTTGCCTGTCAAGGTGATTCAAAATGTGCGCAGGGAGGAAGTTGTGGATTTGTATGTAGGATTTTCTAAATGCACGCACCTTGGCAGGTAGCTCAGACGCAATGAAAGCTGCCAGGGAATGTGCTGTCCTCCTGTGAGCGGAGCGACACAGTCACGAAGTCGAAGGATCCCTGCGATCAGCACGGAGCTGCCAGAAGGGGGACTTCGACTCGGTCTTGCGCTCTCGCTCAGGAGGACAACGGTTTGCGGTAGCTCGGTAGCTCAGCGACTGTCCGGCCAGCCAAGCAGTCACGGCGCGTGAGAGAATGGGGAGTACCGATCTCATTGTTATGAAAGCTAGAGCACAGCGTCGATGATCCAGTTGTCCGGGGCCGGTAAGCGTTTCGGCCACAAACTCCTTTTCGAAAACCTGGATTGGATGATCACTCCGCAGGATCGTGTGGGGCTGGTCGGTGCCAACGGCACGGGTAAATCCACGCTGCTGAAGATTTTCTCTGGCCTGGAGTCGCTCGACTACGGATTGCTGACTTGTCAAAAGGGAGTCAGCTCCAGCTATCTGCCGCAGGATGGTCTTCGCCTCGCCGGCCGCTCGGTATTCGATGAGTGCCTGAGCGTCTTCGAAGATCTGCACTGCATTGAACGCGAGCTCGTGCAGCTTACGCACAGCATGTCCGAAGTCGATCCCGCCAGTCCCGAGTACGTGCAGGTGGCGGACCGGTTCCATCGACTCGATAACGAGTTTCGAACTCGAGACGGGTACGCCATCGAAGCGCAGGTAGGGGCGGTTCTCACGGGCCTCGGATTTCGCAAGGCAGACTGGTCGCGTCAGACCGAAGAGTTCTCCGGCGGTTGGCAGATGCGCATCGCGCTCGCCAAGCTGCTGCTTCAGAAACCCAACCTGCTCCTGCTCGATGAGCCAACAAACCATCTTGATCTCGAAACACGCAATTGGCTGGAAGGATACCTGCGCCAGTATCCATACGCTTTTGTGCTCATCTCGCACGATCGGTACTTCCTGGATGTCACGGTGAACAAAATCGCCGAAATATGGAACAAGCGCGTTCACTTTTATCATGGCAATTACGAGAAGTACCTTCGCGAGAAAGAGCAGCGGCGCGATCAACTCATCTCGGCGTACAAGAATCAGCGCGAACGTATCGAGCAGCTTGAGGCTTTTATCAGCCGCTTCCGCTACCAGGCGACCAAGGCGAAGCAGGTGCAGAGCCGCATCAAGGAGCTCGACAAAATTGAGCGTATAGAGATCCCTGCGGAAGAGAAAACCATCCACTTTACTTTCCCGCAGCCGCAACCGAGCGGGCGCATCGTTGCCGAATTCAACGGCGTAGCCAAGAGCTATGGGGAGAAGCGCGTCTTCAGCGGCGTGGATTTCATCATCGAGCGCGGAGACCGCATCGCATTGGTCGGCATTAACGGCGCAGGCAAGTCGACGCTGATCAAGTTGTTGGCACAAGCCGAGCGTCCGACCGAGGGCGAGTACCGCCTGGGTCACAACGCTGAGCCAGACTATTTTGCGCAGGACCAATATAAGGAACTTGACGGCGAGCGCCGCATGATCGACGACCTGGGCAGCATCGCACCGCAGTCCGGCCACACCGAGCTTCGGAACCTGCTGGGGAGCTTCCTGTTTTCAGAAGACGATGTATTCAAGAAAATCGGCGTTCTCAGCGGCGGTGAGCGCAACCGCTACGCACTGGCGCGAATGCTCCTGCAGCCCTCTAACTTTCTGCTGCTGGATGAACCAACGAACCACCTCGACCTGCGCGCTAAAGATGTTCTCCTGGACGCGCTCGAGAAATTCAAAGGAACGGTCGTCTTCGTCTCGCACGATCGCTACTTCATCGACAACCTTGCAACTCGAATCTTCGAAGTCGCCGACGGCGCGGTTACGGTTTTCCCTGGCAACTACGAAGATTACCTCTGGCGCAAAGAGAAGGAAGCACAGGGCGAGGCAGCGCCCGTTGCTTCCGGCACAGGTTCGAACGGCGGGGGCGGGGCGGCCGTCGTGAACGGTGGCGATGACGAGAAGCCTGAATCGAAGAAGCGCCTGAATCCGATCAAAATGCGGCAAATGCAGGAACGCTGCGAAGAACTTGAGCAGAGTATTGCTCGCGCTGAGACGGAAATCGCCGAGGCAGAGAATGCTCTGGCAACATTTGTGACTGTTGCGGAAACGCAGCGCCTGACCGATCTGATGGCCGACAAGCGCTCCGAGTTGGAGAAGCTCATGTCCGAGTGGGAAGACGTATCAGGCCTTATCGAACAGAACGCCTGATCGCCATCAATACGAGTGCAATCGAAGCCAACGAACTCCCACGAAAACAGAAGAGCTATTGCAGCGTAACCATGCACTCGATCACGCCGATGCCGGCACTGAGCGGCTGCAGAGCTTTCCCAACTATTGCGCCAAGCAATCTGCTGCGATCCGTACCTCGCATCACGTGCCCCGGGGTGGCGGAGGTGACGAGCAGATCGCCGCGGCGTATCGCGCCATTCTCGGCGCTGGCCTTGCACGGCACGATCCCGATCATCGCCAGCGGCACTTCCTGCGCGATCTCCGCAGAGTCCAATGTGTGCGGCGTGCCCAAGACGCCGGGTTTGGTCGAATAAATTCCTGCCACGTTGGTAGCGTAGGTCTCAGACGCTAGTGCGAAGCGTCGGTCGCCCGTGGCGTCGATTACAAGCACGTCTCCCGGTGCGTAGCTTTCACGCGCGCCCAGGACGGCCACCGACTCGGCAAAGTCAGCGCCGCCGACCTGCGTTCCGCCGTTGGCGAACACCTTTCCGTAGCCATCGACACGAAACACTTTCATTCCCGCGCTGCGGCCAAGCAGCACAGTGCCTCCCGCAAAATTATTGAACTCACCCGCTGTGCCCGTGCCGCTCTCGACCATGCCGTAGATGCCGCTCGTGTATCCCGTCATCGAAGAGGCGTACCCAATTGCGCCGATGCCTTTGGCGCTGGCTGCCTTTCCATATACACCGTAGGTGCTGGCCGTCGCCATCTGCGATGTGGCCAATCCGTACACGCCAGCGCTGTAGCCGTCTCCGGCCGTGGAGCCGTACACGCCGTAACTGGTCCCGCCGGTAGCGACGGCATCACCAGCGAGCGCCATGCCTTGCGGGCTTCGCGTGATTCCGTGAACGCCGTAGCTTCGCCCGGTGCTTGAGTAGGCTTCGCCGTTGATAGCTGTGCCGTCGGGAGCGTTTGTCCGGCCGTAGATTCCCGTTGCCGTGCCCGATTTTGCTAGCGCCACGCCGTGCACCGCAACGCCCGTGTCGCTTGCAGTCTCGCTGCGCACTCCGTAGGAGAGTTCAGTCGTGGCATCGTCGTGAGCGTAGATGGCTGCCGCTGATGAAGCGTTCGCCGGACGCACAACTTCAAGCTGTGCGGAAGGGTTCATCGTCCCCACGCCGAGCGTACCCGCTGCCGTTACAACAAACCGCCAAGCACCGGCGTGAAAAACGCCGAATGGGTCGGAACTCGTTGTGCCCGCCTGTCCTACAAAGAGGGAGCCGTTGCCCTCGGGTCCTGTGAGCCAGAAACCGGCTGTATTTGCGCCGTCGGTACGATACTTCGCACGGCCAGCAACCTCGAACTTCTCATACGGCCGATCAACCCCGACTCCCACATTGCCGTTTGCGCCGACAGTGAACCGCCAGCGTCCGCTATGCCAAACGCCAAAAGGGTCGTAGCTGGAAGCACCGGCCTGCCCAACGAACAGCTGACCATTGCCGTCAGCGCCGGTCAGCCAAAAGCCTCCCGTAGTGTCGCCATCGGCGCGAAGCTTTGCGCGACCTGCGACTTCGAAGCGCTCATAAGGGTAGGGAATGCCAACTCCGACCCTGCCGCTGGAGTCGAGTGACATGGCCAGCTTCCCGGAATGCCAGAAACCAAGCGGCGACGCAGTCTGGTTTGCGTACTGGCCGATCAGAACGGATGATGCTCCTGCATCATCGCCGAGCATGAGTCCGGGCCCAGCCGCTGGCGTACCGCGGAGAAGCATTCGTCCGGCTACATCCAGCCGCTGGGTGGGATTCGTAGTCCCGACGCCGACACCAAGCGCGCTCTCTAACATCGTGGAATTGCCGAGAGTTGTGGCATCCACGAATTTAGCGATTGCGTTCGTCGCCCCGTTGAGTGCATTGAGAGGCAGGGATGCAGAAAGAGCGTTCGACACAGTCTTAACGCTTGTTCCGGCCGTGCCATCCGTTGGAGCAAGGAGATATGCAGATGCCGGCTTGCCTCCCAAGGTCTCTGCATCTGCTGCCCGGTATGCGTAGGGCACGCTGACAAGTAAGACGCGATTTGCGTCTTCGGGCTCGCTCTCGACCTGTACAGCAAGCCACCGCGGTTCGCCGTCAGCGAATAGGTCGGCAGCGAGTCCGCCAACGTGTTCCGAACCAATCAGCGCAACGTAAGCACCGTGCTCATCCAGTGAGAGACTGTGGGTCTCGATGAAAAGAGGAGAGCTGCCATGCTCATCTGCATAGATTGAGAAAGTAACTCCAACAGTGCCGGTTCGCGGTTGACCATCTGTTGTGCGAAGTATGCCAGAGTAACGAATGAGCCGTGGGACGGGTTGATCGCCAGTAGCAAAGCCTGACAGGGTAATAGATGCAATAAGTATGAGAACGGCCGCGAGCGACCGGATAGCGTGCATTAGGGCCCCTCTCCGCGATTACGAATGGTTGCGGAGTCGAAAAGGAATGATTGAAGAGAACCCGAATTGTAGAGTGTCGAAGCGAGAAAATGCTCCCATTTAATTCGTTACTTTGCATTCGGCTCCCTATTCGGGAATACGAGAGCAGGCGGCTCGGTTTGTCGCATCTTCGCTATTTCTTTCCCTCTCACAAATACTTATGATGTTTGTCACAGAGTTTTCAGCTATAGTTGTCAGACACTGACCCTCGAAAGCAGTCGCGAGTACTGAAGCAAGTGGCTTTGCCCCGAACGTGGTGCATTGATCGCGTTGGAACTGGGTGGCCGATATTCAGTTGAGTACTGGCGATGCAGAGCTCATTCCATTAGCTTCTGCGGCTTTCTGCGGGCGTTCAGTTCGCGAGTCTCTCTCCCCCATGCAAAGGTTCTGTTCAGGTCAGGTCACGAGTACCTGTAAGTGACGGGGCGAAGCTGTGTGCGTACCCTGTGTAAGCCGCATGAACGAAGCAAGTAATCAACACACCGAACAAACCGTTGAGGCGCGCTGGTACGTAGCTTGCACGCTGCCCAGGCACGAGAAGCAGGTCGCGGCACAACTCGACCTGAAGCAGGTCAAGTATTATCTCCCGCTATACGAGACGGTTCGGCGTTGGAAAGACCGTAATGCTCAGGTCCAGCTACCACTCTTTCCCGGCTATGTCTTTGTGCATATTCCGCTCTCCGAGCGACTGCGGGTGCTGGGTCTTGCGAGCGTTCATCGTTTTGTATCTTTCAACGGCCCTCCTGTGGCGATTGCAGACGACGAGATCGCGCGCCTGCGCCATGCAATTTCGGGGCTGAACGCAGAGCCACATCCGTATTTAAAGATCGGAGAGCGTGTGCGGGTGCGGCGTGGTCCGCTTGCCAGCAGCGAAGGCGTCCTGATCCGTAAGAAGAATGCTTACCGAGTCGTGCTGAACATTGACGCCATCATGCGAGCAGTGTCAGTTGAAGTGGATGTTGCTGACCTGGAAAAACTGAATTGAACAAGTTGCGTTGTTCCCGGCCTTCCGAAGTCTTTATCTGCGTGCCATCCTGCGTGTCGAGCCGTCATGCAGTTGAATCGGTATGGAGTCATTAGCGTGAACAGCCTGCCATCTCAAAAGATATCTTCGCCTCGCCGTTCGCTCGCCATTGGCGTTCTGCTATTCATAGTTGCTGTGCTGGCGCTCGCTCCGTTGCACGCGCAGGACGAGAGTAGTGCCCCGAGCGGCCGCCCCAAAACCGGCAAGAGCACAGCGTCCTCGCCGTCCTACGGAAACAGGTATGAACTACCGGCGTCGCGGATCATCGCAATGTTGCAGCAGGACCCTGAGTTGCTCTCCCAGGTCAAGATTGAAATCGCGCGCGTACTGCGCGAGCAGGGAAGAGTTGTTCAGGAGAGCGATGTACCCGATTCGCTGCTGCTCCGCCGTATTGAGCAGGATGCAGAGCTGCGCAGTCGCATCACCGAAGAACTGTTGAAGCGGGGTTACATAGAACCGGACGACCCTGAATTGAAGCGGCCTGCAGGCTCCGACGAAAGCGAGACCCCCTACACAGACAAGAACGAACGACGCCCCGGCAACTGGCCGGATGACTTCGAAGAAGATGGTGAAGAGGACCTTACGCTTGATGGCAAAGAATCCTCGCGTGCTCAAAACGCTGGTCGTCCGCGGGTGACCGTTCCAGAGTTTCCGCGTGTTGCGAAGGAGCGTGACAACGAACAAGTGCTCTTGCGTCATCGCAGACCGCCGCATCGCAGTCTGCAATCTCTAGAGGACCTTTACACTCAGACGCTTGATCCCACGGTAAAGCTCGAGCGGTTTGGTGCGAACATGTTCCGCAAGGGCATGGCGCCAGATCCGAAGCAGATGGACCTGCCCGCTGGACCTGACTATGTGCTAGGTCCCGGAGACGGATTGACGGTCGAACTCTGGGGCAGCCTGACGCGAAAACTTAGCCTGACGGTCGATCGAGAAGGACGAATTGCACTGCCAGAGGTTGGCACCGTACAGATCGGCGGGAAAACACTCGATCAAGCCCGTGAGTTTGTAGGAAAGGTCCTGCGCACTCAATTGCAGGATGTCGGCGTGGATGTCTCGCTCGGCCGTTTGCGTACCGTGCGGATCTACGTTGTCGGCGATGTCGTGCGGGCGGGCGCTTATAACATTAGTTCGCTTTCGACGCCACTGAACGCACTCTATGCGGCGGGCGGTCCAACGGCGCGAGGCTCGCTCAGAACCGTAAAGCACTACCGTGGCAAAGAGCTTATCCGGGAAGTAGATATCTACAACCTTCTGCTCAATGGGGTCAGTGACGAAGTGGGAAGACTGGAAGCGGGGGACACAATTCTGGTGCCTCCAATGGGCCCACAGGTAAGTGTCGCCGGAATGGTACGCCGTCCAGCCTTATATGAATTGAAGGGCGAAACTGAACTTTACGAGGCGCTTGAACTTGCGGGCGGTGTGCTGGTGGCTGGCTCGTTGCGCCAGATTGCGGTTGAGCGCGTGCAAGCGCACGAACGTCGCGTAATGCTTAGCCTCGATCTTCCCGAAGGAACCGACATCGCCTCGCTGAAGCAGGCTCTAGTGTCCTTCAAACTGCAGGACGGAGATCGAGTGACTATCTCCTCGATCCCTGCCTATAGTAACGAAACCGTTTATCTCGACGGGCATGTTACGCGGCCGGGTAAGTACCCATTCAGGAAAGACATTCAGGTCAGCGACCTAATCCGGTCTTATAAGGACCTGCTTCCAGAACCGTCAACTCAAGCAGAGATCATTCGGTTACAACCGCCGGACTTCCGCCCGATGGTCTTGCAGTTCAGCCTTAGCGAGGTGATGCAACACAAAGCTACTGTGATGTTGCAACCCTTCGATACCGTACGCGTGTTTGGCCGATACGAAGTGGACGCCCCGAAGGTCGCTATCTTCGGCGAAGTTTTGCGCCCGGGAGAGTATCCGCTTACGGATGGAATGAGCACCGCAGAATTAGTGCGAATGGCTGGTGGATTCAGGCGCAGCGCCTACCGGCAGACTGCGGACTTGGCCAGCTACGAAATCGAGGGCGGCGAGCGCGTGCAGCGTGACCACCGCGTCGTCGAGATCAGCAAAGCGCTGGATGGTGTGGCAGATATGGATATTCGGTTGAAACCGGGAGACGTGCTTACCGTTCGCCAATTAGCAGGTTGGGAAGACATCGGCGGTGCGGTCACGGTATCCGGCGAAGTCCAGCATCCCGGAACCTATGGAATCCAGGAAAGCGAACGGCTCAGTTCGCTGCTGCGGCGCGCCGGAGGCTTCCGGGAGAGCGCCTATCCCGCAGGCGCCGTGCTGCAACGCACGCAAGTACGACAGATGGACCGCCAGGCTCGCCAGGCGCTCATCCGTCGTATAGAGGGCGCCAAGCCTAAGGGTGCTGGAGCGGAACAGGCTGTGATGACCACCGCATTCATGCAGCAGCAACAGCAGATTTTGACGCGCTTAAAAGAAGAGGCTCCGGCGGGCCGGCAGGTCATCCGTATCAGTGCCGATCTTGGTAAATGGGAGAACACTCCCGCTGACGTCGAGATACGAGCAGGCGATGTGCTCATCATCCCGAAGCGCCCGGATTTCGTGCTTGTGAATGGTCAGGTGAACAGCCCTTCGGCCATCACCTACGTGCCCGGCAAGAACGCGCAGTGGTATTTGCGAAAGGCTGGTGGAGCAACGGAGTTCGGAAACAAGAAGGCAATTTTTGTAGTACGCGCCGATGGTTCAGTCATTGGCGCCGGCAACGGGGGATGGTGGTCTGGCGGAGTCATGGGAACCGTGTTGCAGCCGGGCGACTCTCTTGTCGTTCCGGAGCGCATTGCCACCGAAAACACCTTCTGGCGTAATCTGCTGAATGCGGCACAGGTGACCTCGTCGGTCGCAATTGCAGCACGCGTGGCAACTACTTTCTGATGAATTGGGCCGTCATTGCAGTGTCCTCGAAGTTCAGCGGGAGAGTCGTCCTTTGGATGACAGTGCTGTTGCTGCTTTCTCCGGTGAGCATCCTCGCCCAAGAAGAGGTGGCGCAGACTGCGGACCCTGTTCATCAGAAACCACAGTCCGACTCGTCACAAGCAACGCCGACGCCGAAACCAAAACGAGTGTTCGTGGTCTCGTACCTGAAGCGTTTCGGCGAAGATCAGCAGGCGATCTGGACGTCTCCCCTGCGGCTGAAAGCACGCGACACGAAGTGGCTGCTGCCGATCGGGCTCGCTACCGGCGGGTTAATCGCATCGGACGAGTCGACAATGCGGAGGTTTTCTCCCACCGAGAACACCAGTCGCAGGGCAAGGCAGTTCTCTGACGTTGGAGCCTTCTCGGCCGTGGCCCTTAGCGGACTGTTCTATGGTTGGGGCCACTTCACAGATAGTGACCATCTGCGCGAGACCGGAATATTGACTGGGGAAGCGGTGACGAATGCGGCCGCGGTTACAACCGCTCTCAAGCTGGTAACGCGCCGCCCGCGGCCTCTTGAGGATAATCGCGCGGGACGGTTCTGGTCTGGTGGCGCGTCCTTTCCTTCCGACCACGCTTCGGTTTCATGGGCTGCCGCAAGCGTCATCGCCCACGAATACCCGGGAACAGGAACGAAATTGCTGGCCTACGGCGGCGCGGCGGCAATCAGCACCGCGCGCGTAATCGGGCAGCAGCACTTTCCGTCGGATGTATTGATCGGTAGCACGATCGGTTGGCTGGTTGGACGGCAGATCTACCGCGCGCATCATGACACGTCTCTCGGCGGCGAGGGGATCGGCACGTTCGTAAAGGAAACCGGGGAAACAAAACGCTCTTCCGCCAACATGGCATCGCCCTCCGTGCCGATGGACAGCTGGATCTATCCGGTATTCGATCGCCTGATTGCCAGGGGGTACATACAGTCGGCATTCCTGGGCCTGCGACCGTGGACCCGAATGGAATGCGCACGACTCCTGCAAGAGGCCTCTGCTGAGTCGGAACTTGGTCCGGACGACGCGGATTTGGAGAAGCTGGTCAAGGCACTCTCAAACGAGTTCGCGCTGGAATCTCGCCGTCTCGATGGAGATACAAATCTTGGCGCCGAAATCGATTCCATCTACACCCGAGTCGGCGGGATCCAGGGAAGACCATTAACCGACGGCCTACACTTCGGACAAACCGTAATAAACGATGACGGTAGACCGTACGGTGAGGGGTTCAATTCCACCCTCGGTGTCTCCGGCCGAGCGGTTGCTGGCCCGGCAGCAATTTCATTCCGCGGCGAATACCAGCACTCCGCGCCCAATATTCCTTATTCACTCCAATTGCAGCAGACGATCTCAGACGTTGACGTCAAGCCGATCGTTCCGGGCCCTTCGGCTAACTCGCTCGACCGCCTGCACATTGTGGAGGCCTCAGTCGCCGTGCAGTATCGAGACATCAGCTTCTCGTTCGGCAAGCAACCGCTTTGGTGGGGCCCCGGACGGGGGCAGGCCATGCTGTTCAGCAACAATGCGGAGTCTATCTACATGTTCCGCATGACGCGAACCGCGCCAATCCTGCTTCCTTGGATATTTAGCAAGATGGGCCCGATCCGCAGCGAGATGTTCCTCGGCAAGCTTTCAGGCCATGTTGGACCGGCACGCCCGATGATTCACGGTGAGAAGATCAGCTTCAAGCCCACGCCGAACCTTGAATTGGGTTTCTCTCGCACAGTCATTTTTGCGGGAGCCGGAACTCCACTCACGCCGAGACTTTTCTTTAAGACATACTTCTCAGTGGGGGATCATCCTAACGCGGACTTGCCGGGCAACGACGCTGGCGATCGACGCGGCGGGTTCGATTTCAGTTACCGAGTACCAGGCTTGCGGAAATGGTTGGTTCTGTACAACGACTCCATGACCGATGATGACCCGTCCGCGCTAGCTGCGCCGCACAGGGCTGCCATGAACCCCGGTATTTACATCCCGCAACTGCCGGGACTGCCGAAGGTCGATTTCAGAGCGGAAGCCGTTTACACAGATATTCCGGGCACGCCAACCCAGGTTCGCGGCGGACACTTCGCGTACTGGAACGGCGTTTACCGCGACTCCTATACAAACAACAGACAACTGATCGCAACCTGGGCAGGGCGCGATAGCCGCGGGTTGCAATTGTGGAGCACGTACTGGATCTCGCCTTTCAATCGGATTCAGTTTGGATACCGGCACCAGATCGCTAATCCCGAGTACCTGAAAGGCGGCAACCTTCACAACTTCTCGGCGAAAGCTGAATTCCGCGTGAAGAGCAATTACGAGGTTTCAGCATTTACACAGTACGAACGCTGGAATTTCCCGATGCTGTCGAGTGGCACTAACTCGAACTTCGCCACGTGGCTTCAGATATCTTACCGGCCCGGACATTCGCCAAAACCCGGCACGACCTCTGCTCCGTAGAGCTAAAGGATTCCTTGGTACCCGACGAGAAGATAACGCTGGTGAAGAATGCTGTCGCGAACGTGGTACGCGGCAGCAGTTCGGCAATCGTTGCGCTGGCAGTACCGCCATTTCTTACGCGCGCCATGTCGCCAGAGACATATGGCGTGTGGGCCCTCGTACTCCAACTGAGCGCGTACGTCGGCTATCTCGATTTTGGAATTCAGACGGCCGTAAGCCGGTTCGTCGCTCACGCCAACGAGCGCGGGGACGCGGACTTCCGCGATCGCATGGTGAATACCGCGTTCGTGGTGCTTACGGTTGCCGGCGCGCTGGCGGTTATCGCGCTTATCGCAGGCGCGGCCCTCATGCCGAGGTTGTTTGGCGAGATGCCCCCTGCGTTATTCAACGATGCGCGCCTTGCGCTGCTCCTGGTTGGATCGTCGCTGGCAATAGGGCTGCCGATGTCCGTTTTCAACGGTGTCTTTGTCGGCCTGCAAAGAAACGAAGTTCCCGCCGGCATCATCGCGACATCGCGGATCATCAGCGCGGTCCTGCTGATTGTTGTTGTACGACACGGCGGCACGATCCCGCAAATCGCGGCTAGCATGGCGCTGGTGAATGTCGCTGCGTACATCGTTCAGTACGTCATGTTCCGGCGTCTCGCGCCCTCTATGCGCCTGACTCCATCCCTGGCTTCCAAGCGCCACCTGAAGGAACTCAGCGCATATTGCCTGAGCCTCACAGTGTGGTCCTTCGCCATGCTGTTGATAACGGGACTGAATGTCACGCTTGTTGCGCATTATCAATTTGGCGCAGTAGCCTACTATTCAATAGCGGCGAGTCTCGTAACGTTCATCGCAGGTTTGCAGAATGCGATTTTTAGCGCAATGATTCCAAACTCTGCTGTGCTGCACGCTCGTGGCGCTACAGAGGAACTCGGCACATTGTTGCAGGTGACAAGTCGTTACGGCATGTTCCTCCTTCTGTTCACCGGACTCCCACTCATATTGCTCGGTGATTGGGTTCTGAGGTTGTGGGTAGGTGGTGCGTATGCCGCGCACGGTTTCCTGTTGCTTCAGATACTGATCGTGGCAAATATTATTCGCCTTTCCATGACGCCCTATTCCGTCCTGCTGGTAGGCACTGGACAACAGCGGCTAGTCATAATGACTCCGCTTCTGGAAGGTTTGACCAATCTGGCTGTGAGTGTGGTGCTTGCTCCCTTTTATGGTGCGATTGGTGTTGCCATTGGGACTCTCGCAGGTGCAGTAGCGGGAGTGTTAGGGCACCTCTTGTACAACATGCGGAAAACTGCTGACATACGAGTCGATGTTCAGAAGCTAATCAAGGGCGCGATTCTCAAACCCCTCGTTTGTTCCACGCCGATACTCGCCGTGGGATTAGTGCTCCACTGGATCAATGGCGGAACACCTGTGGTACGTGCCACATCGTTTCTCTTCGGGTGCATAGGGGCTCTCGTTTGTGCGCTGAAGTGGGGGGATGTTGGCGGATTCCGCAATGTGATGCGCCATGGAACAGCGCAATGGCCTAATTCGGCGGGTGCTTAAGGTCTGGAAACTATGGTGCGAGATTCGCGTGAGTGAGATGGGGCAGTACGATTTGCATCATCATTGTGGGTTCCAGTCTCGAAAGGGAAGTAATTGAGTTACGAATTAGAAGCCTGCCCGGTTTGCGAGTGCAGGCAGCACACCGAAGCGTTTAGCGCAAGGGATCGTCACTACGGTATAGCTGGCGAGTACCGGCTCACGCGCTGCTCTGAATGCGAGCTCGTATTCTTGAATCCAATGTACTCGGACCAGGAGCTTGCAAGTCTCTATCCACAGAATTACTACGCTTACCAAGACCTCTCGCGTAGGGCCAGCCGTTACTGGGAGATTCTGAAGTCACTACTCGGAATGCGTACTGGAACGAAAGACCCCAACTTCTCTTCGCCTGGACGTATTCTCGATGTGGGGTGCGGAACAGGCTGGTTCCTGGCGAACATGCGAGCACGCGGTTGGGATACGTATGGTGTTGAGATCTCTTCCGAAGCAGCCCGCATAGGGCGGCAAACCGCTGAATTGAACATTAAGGCCGGAACGATTTTCGATGCAGGATTCGCTCCCAATTTCTTCGATTATGTCCGCTCGAACCACTCTTTCGAGCACATGTCCCGTCCGAATGAAACGCTCAAAGAGCTGCATCGAATCCTCAAGCCCTCGGGCAAGCTGTTGATTGGCGTTCCGAACATAGAGGGGGCGAATGCTCGTTTTTTTCGTCATCACTGGTGGTATCTCTGCGCACCAGTGCACACTTTTCATTACTCTCCTCGCACGCTCTCACAGCTCCTTTCAAAACATGGCTTCGCCGTTGAAAAGGTGACGTACAACTCGGATTACTCTGGCCTCTTGGGGAGCTTTCAGATCTGGCTCAATAGAAATTCCAAGCGTACTGCGGAGCAGGGTTGGGCTTACAACAATAAGTTCCTTCGGTTCGGCGCACAACGTATCGCCCGCGCCTTTGATTTGTTCGGCCTCGGAGACGTCATCGAGATCACGGCTCGCAAGGCTGACCAACTATGAAAATTCTTATCACCGGCGGGGCAGGCTTCATCGGTACCCACCTCGCACGTCGCTTATTGCGCGAAGGCCACGCGGTTTCCATCCTCGACAACTTCAGTCCGCAGATTCACGGAAGCAACCAGTCGCTGGCCCCGGATTTGATCGATCACATTGCGCTTCATGTTGGAGACGTGCGCGATGGGAACGTCTTTGCGCGTGCGCTGCAGGCGCAGGATGCAGTCGTACACCTCGCTGCCGAGACCGGAACCGGGCAGTCGATGTATGAAGTTGTGCGCTACCAGGACGTCAACGTGGGCGGCACCGCCGTGCTTCTGGATTACCTGGTCAATTGCAAGACGCATCGCGTTCGGAGGCTTGTCACGGCGTCATCGCGCGCCATCTACGGCGAGGGAAGTTATCGCTGCGCCGAGCACGGCACGGTGTACCCTCCAGTGCGCGCTGTCGCCGATATGGAGGCTGGCCGATTCAATCCGCGCTGCCCTTCGTGCGGTTGCGACGTGTTCTCCGAGCCCACGCCGGAGGAAGCCCCGCTCCAGCCGACCTCCTTCTACGGACTCACCAAGCAGGTACAGGAGCAGATGACGCTGATGTTCGGGCAGGCGCTTGGCCTCGGCACATATGCGTTGCGCTTCCAGAATGTCTACGGCCCCGGACAGTCTCTCAAAAATCCGTACACGGGCATCCTTGCCATCTTTGCAACCCAGGCACGGAAAAATCTTCCTATCTACATCTTCGAGGATGGCGAGGAGAGCCGCGACTTCGTTTACATAGACGACGTGGTCGATGCCATTTCCAGGTGCCTCGCTTGCGACGATGTTGCCGCAGTGGCCCTGAACGTAGGGTCCGGCGAGCGCACGACGGTTAAGAAGGTTGTCGAAGAGATCACTGCATTCTTCGGCAGCAGTTCCGAGATTTCGGTTACAGGTGCATTCCGGCAGGGAGACATACGGCACAACCTCGCAGACCTCAGCCGGGTACGCGCGCGCATTGGCTACGAACCTGTATGGCAGTTTGAGGAAGGCGTGCAGCGGTTCCTGGAGTGGGCTGCCGGGCAGGAATGTGCTGCGACGAAGTACGAGTCTTCGCTGCAAGAGATGCGCGATCGAGGACTCTTCCATGGGTAACCGGCCCATGGCCAGCGATTGGAAGATCGGCGTCGTCACGGTCACGTACAACAGTGCTGGCGTTCTTCCAGGATTTCTTCGGTCCATGGCTGGCCAGACGTGGGGCAACTACACCCTGTACGTTGTGGACAACGCCTCGAAAGACGGCTCGGCGGAACTAGCTGGCACCTGCTCTAACGTTCCTGTCCTGGTGATTGGAAACGATGACAACCGTGGCGTCGCGGCGGGCAACAACCAAGGCATCCATGCGGCTTTCGCGGATGGTTGCGATGCTATTTTGCTGATCAACAACGATACGGAGTTCGAGCCGGGCCTGATGGCGAAGCTGGCGGATAGCATGGCGCAACAGGGCTGCGACATGATCATCCCGAAGATGATGTACTTCGAGCCAAAGGACACGATCTGGTGCGCGGGCGGGTGGATCAATCCATGGCGCGGCTACTCCGGCGAACACTATGGGATGCGCGAACGCGATTGCGGGCAGTTCGACGCTCCGCGGCAAGTGACCTACGCACCAACATGCTGCATGCTTGTGCGGAAGAGCGTCTTCGAGCGTATCGGCTACATGGACGAGCGCTACTTTGTGTATTTCGATGACACCGATTTCTGCTATCGCGCAAAGCAGGCGGGACTGGTTCTGAACTACGAGCCTGCAGTAACGCTGTACCACAAGGTCAGCAGTTTGACAGGGGGCGACGAATCGTCCTTCGCCGTGCGGTACATCACCCGCAACCACGTTTATTATTTGCTGAAGAATTTCGGACGTCTGCTTGCGGTCGTGCTGCTGTTTGGATACGCACTGAAGATTACAGCCAAGCTCTTGATGCGAACCTGTTCGTTACAACTTTTCACCACAGCTTCGAGCGCATTCATAGAAGGTGTGCGCGTTTTTGTTGCCTCGCGTCGAGAGAGGCGTGAACCGGAGACAACCGAGGTTCTTGCGGACATTAAGTGATCCGCCGAGATGGAGACATGGAAAGCACTGTATTTGACGCTAGCCAGGAGAGACAAGCGCCGAACGAGGGCGCGGTGAACAATGGCGGCTCGGATCCCCGAGAACGAGAGATGAGCTACATACGGCTGCTGTGGCGACGCCGGCGAACACTGTATCGTGCTGCCACATACGGGCTCCTCGCGTCCGTTGTCATTTCTCTGTGTATTCCAAATTGGTATCGTGCGCAGACTCAGTTGATGCCGCCGGACGGTGCCTCCTCGAATCCTCTGGCGATGCTGTCTGCCTTTTCGGGAGGCAGCCCAGCCATGGGAGGACTTGCCAGCAGTCTTTTCGGAATCAAGAATACGGGCGATCTCTTTGTGGGTATTCTGCACAGTCGCACTGTCCGGGATGGACTGATCAACAAATTCGATTTACGAAAAATTTATCGAACTAAGTATTACGAGACCGCACGAAAAAAACTCGGGCAGAAAACCGAGATTTCGGAAGACAGAAAGAGCGGAATCATCACGATCAGCGTAACCGACAAGGACCCCAAGCGAGCGGCTGAGATGGCACAAGAATACGTTGCGCAACTGGATCGCTCTGTCGCCCAACTGAGCACCTCGTCGGCGCACCGGGAACGCGTTTTCCTCGATGAACGGCTGCGAGCGGTAAAGCAGGAGTTGGATATAGCGGCTAAAGACCTGAGCCAGTTTTCGAGTAAGAATACGACCATCGACATCAAAGAGCAGGGGCGCGCGATGGTCGAGGCGGCAGCCTTGCTGCAAGGGCAACTCATGGCTGCCCAAACTGAACTCAGCGGGCTGGAAGCCATTTACACACCGAACAATATACGCGTCCGATCTGTTCAGGCGAGAATCGCAGAGTTAAAGAAACAAGTTGAGAAGTTGCGCGGCTCTGATGCGAGCCTCGCGGGTCCCGACGCCTCCGGTTCATACCCGTCCATTCGCAGCCTTCCCATCATTGGCGTGACCTATGTTGATCTCCTTCGCCGAACGAAAATTCAGGAGGCGGTGTTCGAAACCCTGACGAAAGAGTACGAACTGGCGAAGGTACAAGAAGCAAAAGAAATCCCAACTGTGAAGGTTCTGGATGCCGCCGTTGTTCCCGAAAAAAAATCCGGCCCACCTCGAACCATTCTCGTCCTTGTAGGAACGGCACTCTGCTTCATGTGCGCATCGCTTTGGGTTCTTGCGGGAGAACGATGGGCTCGCATGGCGGATGACGACTCTCGAAAAGTATTGTTACGAGAGGCAGGCAGCGCAGTCCGTCCACTTCTGGCTCGCTTCGGTAGCCGCAAGCTTGTCGTCACACAAGAGAAGTAACCGGGCGATGGCGAATATTGCACAACCACGGCCAGCCGACATCCGCCGCCCCTGGTGGCCGCTACCACTGCTCCTGTTTTCGCTACTGTTGGGCGGTACCAATGTCGCGTTGTCGGAGCGCGCCCCTGTCATTCTTGTTTTTGACGTCGTCATGCTGGCGCTCGTGTGCGTGCTGAGTGTCGAGATGGTGTTTGGGCAGTACTGGCCCGACCTTACGGATACAACGTTTCTTAGCATTGCCGTAGTTTGCCTGCTTGCGCATATGATGTCGTCTTTCGCGAACCCAAACGACATCTTCAAAAGCCTGGTCTCAACGAAAGTCTTCGCCTTTGGAATACTCGTTTATGTTCTTGCATTTCTGCCCGGTTATGAGCGGAAAATTCTTTCTACTCTGGTGCTCTTCGGCGGCGTGACAGGACTAATGCTGCTTTATGGCTTTGTCTCTGGATGGAGTGCTGTCTTCGAAGGAGAAGATACGGCGCGTGCGCTCAAGAACCTCGTTGAGCTTCCTATGGGCCAGCACAACTACATCGCCGCAATACTTGTGTTTCTTTTTCCTATTGGGGCAGGTCAGGCCAAGAGAGAGCGTGGCGCGAGGCGGTGGATCGCAGGTGTTGCCTGCGCCTTTATGCTGCTTGGGCTGTTCATTGCCATGTCAAGAGGCGCGTTTCTCGCGCTGATCGCATCAGCGGTGCTGTCATTGCCTTTGATGTTGCGGGCCGGCCTCAAGTTCAAGCACATCGCAATTGTTGTGGTTGTTCTTGCCGCGGTTCTGCTGTTATTACCAGACGAAATGGTATCGGCAAACACCGTTCTGTTGATGGAACGAATCAATCAGCCCGATTTTGATCGTTTTGACATCTACCGCCTAGCTTGGAATGCTTTCCTCGAGAACCCGTTGCTGGGGGTCGGCCCAGGACAGATTGTCAATTTAACGGCTGCGCTCAGTATCGATAGCATTCGACTTACAGCACACAACTTCGTTTTGAATTCGCTCTCAGAGCTCGGACTTGTTGGCGCCATACCCTATTTCGCTCTCGTGGGACTGGTCGTCGTCAGAACATATCGGTTGGCTGCAAGAACGCTGACCGCAGTACCGTTGGGGCTGTGGGTCGGCTTGCTGGCCACCATGCTTGCAAATATCGTGGATGTTCCGTTTGCAGGCCAGCACTACCTTGCATTGTTTTGCACAATAGCCGCTCTCGTGAAGTTGCTTTCGCGCGACTTCCAGGGCGAAGCCATAACGCCCCAGGCCGAAGCAAAGGGAACCGTTTAGTCCAGCTTTCAAATGCGCCTTCTATTCGTAACGCATTTCCTGCCGTATCCGCCGAACGATGGTGGACGGATCGGGTATTTCAACCCGATCAAATATCTGTCGCGCAAACATGAGATCGTGCTGGTGTCATTCGCCGAAGCAGACGACGCGGACAACATACGAGCTCTGCGAGATTACTGCGCTGACGTTCGGACCATAGGGGCTCCAAAAGGAAATCGCTACTCGCGACTGGTGAAGGGCCTCTTCACAGACCCGCCCGGAAGTGCCGGAACCTATTTCGATCCGCGCATGGGCGAACTCATACGTGCGTCGGTGCGCGATTTCGATACCGATTTGGTCGAGTTGCAACACCTGAACACTGCGGCCTATCTGCCATACGCGGCTGGAGTGCCGGTGATCCTGCGCGAGCACAATGTGGAATACAAAGTCTGGGAGCGGCACGGCCAGCACGCCCGCAGCATTATGGAAAGAATGTTCGTGCGGCTCTGCACGCCACGGATTCGCCACTATGAGGCGCGCATGGCTGGAAAGTTTGCACGATGCATCACGGTTAGCAAGGCGGACGAACGCTATCTGCGCGAGATTGCTCCTGGCGCGAACACGCTGACGATACCGTCGGGTGTTGACACGGAGTACTTTGCACCGGCGACGAACGTAGCGGAAGAGCCATGCACGATGGTCCTGACAGGCAGCTTCGAGTGGAAGCCGAAGCAGCACAATCTTAGAGTGCTTGCAACCGAGATATTTCCTCGCATCAAGGCGAAGCTGCCGGAAGCGAAACTGTACATAGTGGGCAAGGGAGTTCCCGAGAGCTTGAGGCGGGAGGTTGAGGCAAATGGCGCGGTCGTAACCGGACCTGTGCCGGATGTCCGGCCTTATGTGCACAGCGCGACCTTGGTGCTGAATTACCTCGAGAGCGGCGGTGGAATTGCGCTGAAGGTGCTTGAGGCTATGGCGATGCGCAAGCCCGTGCTCTCGAACGCGCTGGGCTGCGAGGGAATCGATGTCTCCGCCGGCAAGGATGCTTTCATTGCTGACGGCGTACAGGAGTTTGCCGACGCCGCAGTGTTGCTGCTCGGCAATCGCGGTCTGCGCGAAGAACTAGCGAATTCTGGTTATGAGATGGTCAAGCGCAAGTATGCGTGGACTCACCTCGCTGGTGTCTTCGTGCAGTGCTACCAGTCGGTGCTGGGGCAGGCGGTAAATGCCCACAGTATGGGCGAGTGAATCAATAGTTTGATTTCAGAGTTTTACTTCGCAACTTCACGTCAAAAGGGCGCTCTCAAATGGCGGCACTTATGAAAGTTCTTACCCGCTTCTACCCACATATGAGGTTTCCTACGTACAACGACAAGGCATGCAAGGCCGTGTCGTCGAACGGGGATCCCGTGCGCTTCTCAACAATAGCGCTCGCACTGAAGCGTATCGACACGGATGAAGTTCCGGGCGAAATTGCAGAGGTTGGCGTGTGGCGCGGCGATACAAGTCGGTTTATCCGCACTTGCACTAATCGAGAACTTCACCTGTTCGACACCTTTGAAGGGTTCCCGAAAGATCAGCTCTCGGAATGTGAAATCATGCACGCCGGTGACTCGAAGCGGTTTCGTGATACGAGCGCACTTCGACTACGGAGTAGTTTGCCGGATGCGATCATTCATCCGGGCACCGTCCCAGAGACGCTGGCCGACGTCAGCGGAACTACGTTCGCGTTCGTGCTGCTTGACCTTGATATCTACGAGCCTACCGCAGCTGCTCTGGAGTTCTTCTATCCGCGCATCTCCCGTGGTGGGTACCTGATGGTTCACGACTACAACTCTCCGGAATCGAACTACGCAATGAAACGGGCGCTGGACCCCTTCCTTCAGGACAAACCGGAGCACCTCGTTGAGATACCCGATCTGTGGGGCAGTGTCCTTCTTCGCAAGGTCACAGCGTGCCAACGCGAGATTGGAACGAATCAGTAGGCACCCAATCGATGCGCATTCTCTACATCCTTCCTTTTGTGCCGTGGCCGGTTCGTGTCAGGTCCTACAACCTGATTCCGCGACTGGCACGCGAGCACTCGATTGATCTCGTATGCCTGGCCACGTCTGCGCAAGACATGGGCAGGCTTGATGAGGTGCGCAAATATTGCGCCAGCGTTCGTGTTTGTGGACACAATAAGTTCGGAGCCCTCGCACGTACGGCCATTTCGCTGCCGACAAGACGGCCGCTTCGGGAAGCATTTTTCCAATCGTCTGCGATGCGGCGGGAGGTTGGGGACGCAATCGCGCAGAATCAGCCAGACGTGATTTACGTCGAGCGCTGGCGGGCGCTGCAGTATGTACCGCAGGAGTGTCGCGTCCCGATCGTTTGCGATCCGACGGATTCGATGACGCTCTATAACCGTCGGCTGATGTCGGCAGGATGCTGGTGGGAGCGCATCATCGGCACGGAAGAGTATTTGAAGTTCCGCAGCTTCGAACCGAAGTTGGCGCGTCGCGTGGCTTCTGCTGTGTTCTGCTCCAACGTTGACAAGGAATCCGTCCAGGCGCTCGCGCCGGATGCCAGTTGCGTGCAAGTAGCCAACGGCGTCGATTGCGACCGCTTCTACCGGAAGTCCGAGGGCGAAGAGGACCCGGAAACAATCTTCTTTTCGGGCGCTTTTGGATACCGTCCTAACCGCCACGCCGTTCGCTACTTCATCCAGCACGTGTACCCGCTAATTCGGCAGGAGAGGTCGAACGTGCGGCTGGTTCTTGTGGGAAACCAGGCAAGCCGTTTCCTCTTGAAGGAACATCGTGGCACTCCGGGTCTCCAGATTACGGACTTTGTTCCGGAACTGCGCCCAGCGCTTGCAAGTGCGACTGTCTCAATAGCGCCCATTGTTGTAGGTGCGGGAGTCAGCAACAAGATACTGGAGGCATTCGCTGTCGGCACGCCGATGGTGGCGACGCAGATGGCTTGCGGTGATTTGCCGGTCAGGCATGGTGAGCATCTGCTGCTTGCCAGCACTCCGCGGGAGTTTGCCGACAATACCCTCGCGCTGCTGAGTAACCGCGAACTGAGGGAGTCGCTCGCGAATGCCGGGCGCAAGCTGGTTGAGGAGCAATACGATTGGGAGATCGTCGCCCGTCACATGGAATCGGTTCTAATGCAGTGCGCTGGCGTAGATACGTCGATCGCAGCGGTGGCCAGCCGTTAATCTCGCCTCAGGAAAATTTACACTCATGAATGACACGCCAGCAGTGATTTTGGCCGGTGGCCTGGGGACGCGCCTTCGTTCCGTGTACCACTCTGGTCCAAAGAGCATGGCTCCCGTTGGGGGCCGCCCATTCCTCGAGTACCTGCTCATGCAGTTGAAGAACTGCGGCGTGCGAGAGGTCATCTTATGCGTCGGGTTCAAGCGCTCATATATTCAGCGCTGGGCAGGCAAAGGACGACGCTGGGGTTTGGACCTCCACTATTCTGTCGAAGGCGAACCGAAGGGAACTGCGGGAGCGCTGAGTCTAGCCGCGGACAAGATCGGCAAGCGATCATTTCTCTTGCTGAATGGCGACTCCATCGTTGATTGTGATATCGCGACGATGGTTTCAGCACACAGACAGAGGCGCGCTCTCGTGACCATGGCGCTCCCGGCGGTTTCGCACAGTGGGCGCTACGGCTCCGTGCGACTTGATAATGACGGTTGCGTCCGCGCATTTGTAGAGAAGCAGGCACGCGGCGACGCTGATGTCACGCAAAGCTCGCTCATCAACGGCGGAGTTTATGTATTTGAGCCAGAGGTTCTAGATCTCATTCCGCAAGGCAGGCAGGTTTCGCTCGAAAAAGAGATACTTCCTTCGCTCGTCGGCGACCGTTTTCTCGGCTTCAAGACGACGGGCTACTTCATTGACATAGGCGTGCCGGAAGACTTTACAAGGGCCCAGTCGGAGCTCAGGGAGCACTTTCAGTCATGATCATTCGAGCCAAGGCACCACTCCGCGTCAGCTTTGCTGGCGGAGGAACGGATGTGCCGCCTTATCCCCAAACTCATGGCGGTTGCGTTTTGAACGCCACAATCGACAACTTCGCATGGGGAAGCCTTCGCAGCAGGCCCGATGGCATTATCAAAATCGAGTCCGTTGATCTTGATCTCTCGATGGAGTTCGAAGTCGGCCAGGATCTGGTTTTTGATGGAAAGCTTGATCTGGTCAAAGCCGCGCTGAAAAGATTAGGCGCACTTAACTCGCATGGTTTCGACATCTTCCTGCACTGCGATGCGCCGCCGGGCTCCGGCTTGGGCTCGTCGTCGGCGCTGATGGTCGCCCTAGTCGGATTAGTGAAGGAATTCAAGAGCCTTCCGCTCACGAACTACGAGGTGGCTCAACTTGCATACAGCATCGAGCGGGAAGACCTCGGCATTAAGGGCGGATTGCAGGATCAGTACGCGGCTGGTTTCGGCGGCTTCAACTTTATCGAATTCGAGAAGGATCGCGTTATCGTGAACCCGCTTCGGATCACGCCCGACGTTTGCAACGAACTCGAACACAACCTGCTCCTGTGTTACACGGGCACAACACGCCGTTCAGACCGCATCATTGAAGATCAGACCAGCCGTTTCACCGAACAGCAGGGAGATACGGTCGCAGCGCTCGCCGCTCAGAAAGAGCTGGCGGTGACGATGAAGAACGCGCTGCTGCGACACCAACTCAATGAAATGGGCGATCTGCTGCATAGCGCGTGGGAGACCAAGAAGAAGATGTCGACGCGCATCAGCAATCCACATATCGACGAAATGTACGAGGAAGCTCGGAAGCACGGTGCCCTCGGCGGAAAAATCACAGGTGCAGGCGGCGGCGGATACATGATGTTCTACTGCGAGTTTGAGAAGAAACACAAGGTCGCGGAAGCCTTGCGCAGAATGGGAGCCACTCCAACCGAGTTCGCGTTCGAGCCGACTGGACTGCAGACGTGGAGGGTGCATGAAGCCCGCAGCGGCGCATAATGCGGTCCTGGCAGCGAAACGAATCGAAGAAAGCATCGCCGTCAAGCAATTGCTTTTGAACGATGCTCGATTCCTGCAACAGGTTACTGAAGTCGGCATGCTCATGGCCGACTCTCTCCGAAAAGGCGGGAAAGTCTTCTTCTTCGGTAACGGCGGCAGCGCGGCCGATGCACAGCATCTCGCGGCAGAGCTGACCGGGCGGTACCTGCAGGAGCGCACGGCCTTGGCTGGCCTTGCGTTGAATGCGAACACCTCGGCACTGACGGCGATCGGGAACGACTATTCCTTTGACCACGTTTTTGCGCGCCAGTTGCAGGGATTGGCGGTGCCGGGCGATGTTGCTCTCGGTATCAGCACAAGCGGGAACTCGCGCAATGTGCTCCAGGCCATGCGGGTTGCCGAGGAGAAGGGGATGCTCCGGATTGGGTTCGCCGGGTTCGACGGCGGACTGCTTCGTTCCGCTGTCGACTACTGTCTCTGTATCCCTTCCAGCGACACGCCCCGAATTCAGGAGGCTCACATCCTTACCGGTCACATCCTTTGCGAAATTGTGGAAAGCGAGCTCTTTGCGAATAGCGATATTTCTTGACCGCGATGGCGTGCTGAATCGTAAGGCGCCGGAAGGACAGTATGTTCGACGCTGGGATGAAATCGAACTCCTTTCTGGATCGCTCGAAGCGGTTGCACAATTGACGCGCGCTGAATACGAAATCTTCATCGTTACAAACCAGCGGGGAATCGCGCGTGGTCTCGTGTCGCGGCAAGATGTTGAGGACATTCATCATCGCGTATCTGAAGCGGTCCGCCAGGCCGGCGGACGTATCTCCGCCGTTTACTGCTGTCCACACGATTACGCAGATGCCTGCGAATGCCGCAAACCGAAGCCCGGCATGCTGCACAGGGCAGCATCTGAGTTCGGGATCGATCTGCGCGGATCATGGATGGTGGGCGACAGCGAGTGTGATATCGAAGCAGGCCGAGTAGCCGGTTGCCGCACCGCTCTGGTGAGCATCCATCCGAATGGCTTTAGCGCGGATCTGGTTGGGCCTGATCTTCTGAGTGTTGCTAAGCAGATCATTCGTTTTCTCGCAAAATCCTAATCTCGAAAAATCCTCGGCCACAACCATCAAGCGCAGGTGTGGGCGACTATTAAGCCAATGGAGGCTTCATGAAAGGCGTAGTTCTGGCCGGCGGGACCGGGAGTCGTCTTTTTCCGCTGACGAAGATCACGAACAAGCACCTGCTGCCTATATACGACAAGCCGATGATTTTCTATCCAATCCAGACGTTGGTGAACGCTGGCATCAAGGAAATCATGGTAGTCACAGGCGGAAGAAACGCGGGCGATTTCCTGCGCTTACTGGGTAACGGACGCGATTTCGGGCTGAAGCGCCTGCACTACAGCTACCAGGATGGCGAAGGCGGTATTGCAGAGGCTTTATCTCTCGCGGAAGACTTCGCCGATGGCGAACCCATCTGTGTCGTACTTGGGGACAACTTGATTGAGAACAACATCTGCGGTGCCGTGGCCAGCTATTCTCAGCAGGAGCGAGGCGCCAAAATTCTGCTGAAACAGGTTCCGGACCCGCAGCGCTTCGGAGTGCCGGAGCTACGGGGCAGCAGCGTCGTACGCATTGAGGAAAAGCCGTCCTCTCCTCCGTCGGACTATGCCGTGATTGGTATCTATCTCTATGATTCCACGGTCTTCCAGAAGATCAAGCGCCTAAAGCCATCGGGCCGCGGCGAACTGGAAATCACCGATGTAAACAATTTCTACATCGAGGATGATGCGCTTTCGTATGACATTCTCGATGGCTGGTGGACCGATGCTGGGACATTTGATTCGCTGCTAAAAGCCTCGAATCTGGTTGCCCAGAGCGGAGCAAACAAGTTGCCGCAGGAAACGCACGCCGTCGCAGGAGCGGGACGATGAAGCTATTTGTGACCGGCGGCGCCGGATTCATCGGGTCGAACTTCATACGGCATGTCCTCGGAAAAGATGCGGGCTACTCGGTTGTCAACTACGACAAGCTGACCTATGCCGGCAACCTGCAAAACCTCGCCGCGTGCGACGTTAACCCGAGTTATGAATTTGTCCGGGGCGATATTTGCGATCCGAACTCGGTCGCCGCAGCCATGAAGTGTTGCGATGCTGTCGTGCATTTCGCTGCTGAATCTCATGTTGATCGCAGCATCTTCGATCCGGGCCCGGTTATAGAGACCAATGTCAACGGCACATCCTGCCTGCTCAATGTGGCGCGCGGGCTCGGAGTAAGCAGGTTCCTTCATGTATCCACGGACGAAGTGTATGGAGATATGCCTCCTGGCGCTGTTGCCGACGAGCGCTTTCCCATAGTGCCCAGTAGCCCGTATTCGGCAAGCAAGGCAAGTTCGGACCTTCTTGTACTTTCGTATGTTAGGACGTATGGGTTCCCGGCAATCGTTACACGAGCTTCCAACAATTACGGCCCGTACCAATTCCCGGAGAAGTTCATTCCCCTGATGATCTGCAATGCAATGGGGCATCAGAGGCTACCGGTCTACGGAGACGGCTTGCAACAACGCGACTGGTTACACGTTGAAGATCACTGCCGTGGTCTGCTTGCAGTTCTCGAACGTGGGGAAACCGGGGAGGTCTACAACATCGGCGGTGGGCAGGTGCGCACGAACTTATGGATGCTGCGCGAGTTGCTGAAAATTCTTAACAAGCCGGATGATTTGTTGGAGCACGTTACGGATAGGCCTGGCCACGACCGCCGTTATGCGCTGGATAGCTCGAAGATGCTTAACGACCTTGGCTGGCAGCCGACGACCGACCTGGAGCAGGGCCTTCGTGAGACGGTGCACTGGTATGCCAGCAACAAAGACTGGGTGGCCTCTGTCCGCAGTGGCGATTATAAGAAGTACTACGAAACCTATTACGTGAACAGGACGGCGACCCTGAGGCAGTTTGCGCAGACCGCCAAAGCCGACGACTAACAACTCATGGAACGAATTGAACTAGATATCCCGGGCGTTTACCTCTTTAAGCCTCGCGTGTTCACCGATGATCGCGGCTTCTTCTTCGAGAGCTATCGGCAGGTGGAATTTTCTGAGATGGGCGTAACCCACGCCTTTGTGCAAGACAATCATTCCCGTTCAGCCCGAGGCACCATCCGAGCGCTGCACTACCAGCTTGTCTTCCCACAGGCGAAATTATGCCGTGTGGTGCACGGAGAAGTGTTTGACGTTGCCGTTGACATCCGCGTTGGATCTCCGAGCTTCGGACGATGGGTTGGCGCAATTCTTTCGGCGGAGAACAAACAACAGTTGTACATTCCCGAAGGGTTTGCGCACGGTTTTTCCGTACTCTCGGAGAGCGCCGAGTTTCTGTACAAGTGCAGCGAGTACTACCACGCCGAGGATGACCACGGAATCGCGTGGAACGATCCGTCGCTTCACATCGACTGGCACCTTCAGGATCCTATTCTCTCTGCCAAGGATCGGCTTTACCCTCGCCTGGATCGAACGCCAAAGGAATTGCTGCCATCCTACCGCTAACACAACAAAAACTTTTGCTGATCGGTAAGAATGGTCAGCTCGGAATCGAGCTGCAGCGTGTACTGGCGGACGCAGGCGCCGTGGTGTGCGGACTTGGCAGGGCCGAATTGGACTTGGCGGACATCGCTGCGATTCGGTCTGCTGTCCGCACATTCGCTCCGGCCATCATCGTGAATGCAGCTGCCTACACAGCCGTGGACCGCGCTGAGAGTGAACCGGAAGTCGCTCGCAGCATCAACGCGATTGCGCCGGTGGTAATGGCGGAGGAGGCTGCGAAACGTGGTGCGGCGCTCGTACACTATTCGACCGATTATGTATTCGCAGGTACGGCCACGGCTCCTTATACGGAAGAAGACGCCACCGGTCCGTTAAGCGTGTACGGAAGTACGAAGCTCGCGGGCGAGCAGGGAATACGCAACTCGCAGGCAAGGCACGTTATTTTCCGGGCAAGCTGGATCTACTCCGAGCATTCAAAAAACTTCTTCCGAACGGTGCTTCGCCTATCGCGCGAGCGCGAGCAGCTTCGCATCGTCAGCGATCAAGTCGGCAGTCCTACCTGGGCCAGGCATATTGCTGAAGCCACTGCAGCTATCTTGGCGAGGGAGAGCCTGTCGGCATATCCGCCGTTTGAATTAAGCAGTGGCGTGTATCACATGACGGCAGCGGGGCTGACAAGTTGGCATGGCTTTGCGACCGAAATCGTTTCTTTATGCCGGCAGAGGCTTGGCGACCAGCGATGCGAATTCGCGGTGAAGGACATCGTTCCAATCGCTTCTGCTGATTTCCCACTGCCGGCGCGTCGTCCAAAGTATTCAGTTCTCGCGAACAACAAATTAGCGGATGTGTTTGGTGTGCAGTTGCCATGCTGGCGCGAGCAGTTAGCAGGTCTTATCGAATGCTTGCACAGTTCACAAAACACTAATGCAATATCGGGCTTGCACCTGTAGTACCGGACCTTCCCTCGTGGTGCGGCGCAATCAATTCCCCAAATTTTCCTTGTAGTTTGGCCATTCGGTAGCCTCCAGAGAACTTACGCCTGGGGTGCCGCTCTCGTGGAGCACCGTCATGTTGCGAAGGCTGAATCTATACAAATTTTATCTGCGCGGCTTGTGCTACGTGCTACCGGCAATCGCATTTCTCCTTGCCGCGTTCTCGCGTTTCTATCTACAACCCTGGCTAGGTGCGGTCCAGCAATACTCATTGCCCGAATACGTCTTTCTCCTGGCGTTCCTCACCATGGCGTGGGCGATGGCCTCGGAGCATTACGGCATTACAAGCGTAGAGGAACTCTTTGTAGAGCGGACGGGAGTTCGCGCGGCGCTGAAGGCATCCGGTGCGACTTACATGCTCTGCTTCGCCGTGCTGTTCTTTTACAGAACCGCCATGTTCTCTCGCGCCTTCTTTTTGCTAAGCAGCGTGTGGCTACTGCTGCTTGTGGTGGCGCTCCGTGCGGCGTTCCGCTTGATCGTTTGTACGGAAGGCCGGCAGCATCGCCCTCTTCGCTTGTTGATCGTCGGCACAGACACCTTTTCTCGTCGTGCTATCGCGCGTCTCAAGAGGAGCTCGTTTCAGTGCGAGGTGGTTGCTTACCTGCGGCTCCCAGGCGAGGACACGGTCGTGCGCGATGCACCTGTTCACGACCTGAGCGAGATTAACGAATTGCAATTGTCGGGTGCGGTTGACGACATCGTGCTGGCGGTGCCGCCTGATCGGTTCATCGAGATCCCCGCGATCATGAGCGCATTGAAAAACCTGAGCATGCCCACACGCGTGGTCGTCGATCTTGGGCAAGGCGTCATTATTCGCGACAAGCTGTTCCAGGTCGGTCAGTTGCACATGCTGGACCTCGGCACCACACCTGCCGAGTCCATGAGTTACCTGCTCATCAAGCGCGCATTCGACATTGCATTTTCATCTCTGGTGATCCTGCTGAGCCTGCCACTCACGGTACTCATTGCGATTTTGATCAAGTTGACGTCGAAGGGGCCCATATTCTTCGTGCAGGAGCGAGTCGGCCTGAATGGGCGCGTGTTTCCGATGTTTAAGTTCCGGACGATGCGAGTCAGCGCCCCCAGCGAGAGTGACAGGTTGTGGACTACAGAGGACGATCCGCGGAAAACACCTTTCGGCGCGTTGCTTCGAAAAACAAGCCTGGATGAGTTGCCGCAATTCTTGAACGTGCTAACGGGTGACATGAGCATTGTAGGACCTCGCCCGGAACGCCCGCACTTTGTAGAGACCTTCATGAATGAAGTGTCGCAATACGGCGACCGGCACCGCCTGAAAGTCGGGATCACAGGCTGGGCACAGGTGAACGGCTGGCGTGGCGATACGAGCATCGAGAAGCGCGTGGAATGCGATCTCTATTACCTGCAAAACTGGAGCTTCGGTTTGGACATGAGGATCATTCTCATGACCGTTTGGACAGGGTTGTTCGGTAAGAACGCGTATTAGATATTGGAAAAGGGTTCGAAGAAGCAAATGCCTGCAAGGCTCGGTAATAATCCGCTGCTGAATATACGCGTGCTAATCGAACACGCCGAGAGCGAGTACGTTGCGTACTGTCTCGATCTGCAGGTCGAACTGCGATGCGGGAGTCTCCCAGAGCTCAAGCAGACGATTACTGCTACTATTGAAACCAAGCTGTTTCATGTCGCGCGGCAACGCCAGGTTTCGAACCTGTTCGTTCTTGCCGTCCCAGTAAGTTTGTGGAACCGGTGGATCCGCGCAACGTTGAAGAACGGGCAAGAGGTTGTGTTGTTGCGAGGCGAGGCATCCGCAGAAATCGTCTTCGCGATCGCTTCATAGCGTTATTGTCGTTCGTTTGGGGAGGGTGTCTCGGTGCGGTGCAGATGCCGCCAGGGTAAAAATGGGAATTCTCGCTCCTGCTCGCTGAACGAGACGCTGGCTACGGGGCACTTGGCCGACACGCACCCGCTTACATTGAATCAGGTTACGCAGCTTTGTTTGCGTAGGTCTCGACCGACTCGCCGCTTATGGCGGCAGCCTGCTTTGGCATGGCGGCTATCACTTTCATCTCTTCCCAGTTATATGGAAATTCCTTGCCGCAATCCAGGCACACGACGTACGTGCCCGTCAGGCTCGCCGCCTTAGAGCGACGCTTGCTGCCTTTTGCCGTGATCGGGAAACTGTAGTTCCGGTGCCAGCAGCCGAAAACCATATCGAAGAGATTGAAAATCATTGTACCCACCCCTTTTTGCTGCCACCCACCATTGTGTGGGCGAAAGCCAAGTACTGGCTTCAGGAACTTAGATTCCAAGTTGAGGTAAAAGGTTTCGAAACCAGGAAGAAAGAAAGGCTGCGGCGAGGAATATTGTTAGGAGTCGTTTCTATGTCACACGGAAACGCCATCAGAGCGGGCGCATATCACAACGAGTTGTGATGCCGGAACGGGCGCGAGACCCCGGAGGGCCTCGTTCATTGGTGCCGGCCAGCGAGCTTTATGCCCTATACCGGATGCTTGCACTTTTGAATGATGGCTGCGCGAAGACGGGAGCGCAGGTCGTCAGGGAGTTCGTAAAGCTCAGAGTCGCGATAGATTTCAATGGTTCGTTTAGTCGTATTGCAAACGACGTAACAGTTGTGACACCACTGTAGGTGATCCTCGAGTTCTGCCTTTGTGCGGGCATCCATCGACTCGTCGAGGTAGTCGGTGAGCTCTTTCAGAAACTCAGAGCAAGTCACTGTTTCCCATCCCCATCTCGTTGTTTGAAGTACTTATTCAACCGATCTCGCAATTGCAAGCGGGCACGGAGCAAACGTGACTTCACAGCGGGTACGCTCAAGTCGAGCGCATCGGCCGTCTCCTCCGTTGAAAGCCCTTCTACATCTCGCAGCACGAACACGGTTCGGAAACTGGCCGGAAGTCCCTGGATCGTCTTTCCCAAGATGTCCTTCAACTCCGCCTGGGTATACAACTGTTCAGGATTCGGAGCCCAGTCCGCGACTTCCCGCGGCATGCTGTCTTCGTCTGTCTTGATGTCTTCGTCCAGCGAAACCATCCGCTCGGGGCGTCGCCGCCGCAAGCGCATCAATGCTTCGTTGACCGCGATTCTAACCAACCAGGTATAGAACTTTGACTGACCTTGGAACTGCGGCAAGTTCTGGTACGCCTTCAAGAAAGCGTCTTGCACAACGTCTTCCGCATCTTCGCGGTTTTGCGTTATGTGTTGCGCTATCCGGAATACATTCCGGTCATAGCGCTTAACGAGCTCCTCGAACGCGGAGATGGCTCCTTGCTTCGCAGCCGCTACCAGTACCGATTCATCGCTGGTGGGCTCTCCTACTTTTGGTTGGATGGCTTCCATGCTTTTGTCGATTCAGATTTTCCGGTTTAAAAGCGTAATGCCAATGTGATGCCGCCAAGCCGGAAAACTATTGTAAAGGTTGCCTCGGAATACTGCCTCAATTAATTCGGGAGATGCTGTGCCGCACTGTGTGGCTTGGATTCCGGCCCAGGGGGCTCAGTACCTCATCGCTAAACTCGCAGCATCTGCGAGCGTTGACACTGGCCGCGCAGGCCATATAATCCGCCTTGCAAGGTGTTGCATGCTGGCGCCGGAAGTGGACCCAAACGTGGCCGATCTGAACAAGATTAGGGATTCCATCGAACGAGTTGTCACCGGAGTTCTACAGGAGCGCCTGACTGACGTGCGCCGCGACGTCGTCGTGCGCGTCATGGCAGAGGTGGAACCTGCGCTCGCCACTCCGCCGGGCAGTTCTCCCACGGACGTGCTTAATGCTGCGGTCCTGTCTGTTCAAGACGCGTCCTCGCAAACAGACATTTTGCGTGCGCTACTTGACGGAGGCGCCAGGTTTAGCCAGCGGTGCGGGCTTTTCGTGCTTCGCGGCACCATAGCCAGCGGTTGGCAGGCACGCGGCTTCGACGAGAGCGACTCATTCCGCACGGCGACCGTGGATGTGAGCAGAGGTCTAGGCGGACGCGTGCTGCACTCTCACACACCGGCGTCCGCGGCTGCTTTCGAGTTTGACTCCGCTTTCGCGTCGCGTTTTGGCGCACCTATCGACGGAAACGCCCTTGTTCTGCCGCTTGTTATCAAAGACAAAGTTGCGGCCCTGCTGTATTGCGACGGGGGAACGAAGGGTGCTGCCGGTCTTGATTCTTCCGCCATGGAACTACTCGTCCGCACGACTGGCCTGTGGCTTGAAGTGCTGGCTCTCAGAAAGACCTCCGCAGCAGAGAGCGCATCGCACGCCGCCCCTGCACAGCCTCCGGCTGCCACGGCCGCGCACGTCACTACCGCCCAATCGGTTCCGCCGCCGGTGGCTGCTAAGGCCGCGTACGCAGCACCTTCGACTCCTGCCCCTGCCGCTGCCCAAGAAGAAGACGAAGCCCACAACAAAGCGCGGCGTTTCGCCAAGCTACTGGTGGATGAACTCAGACTCTACAACCAGCAGAAGGTCGCGGAAGGGAAGCAGAAGCGGGATTTGTACGACCGCCTGAAGGACGATATCGACAAGAGCCGTGCCACTTACGATAAGCGCTACGGCGGCGCAATCACCGACGTGGATTATTTCAAGCAGGAATTGGTGCGAATCCTTGCCGATGGCGATTCATCTCTACTAGGCAGCAGCTTTCCGGGTTAAACTGGGAAGCAGAGATGAAACCCAGGTCCTCTTCTTCCGTAGTCCTGTTTGTACTGGTTCTGTTGAGCGTCGCGGCGTGGGCACAGTCCAGCCAGCGCGGCACAAAGAAGCTCTCGCCCAAGGCAAAGATAACCTCATCAACGGCTTCGCAGAAAAAGCAGGCGAAAACGAAGCAAGCCGTCAAATCGCCTTCCACGAAGGCGCGGGCGAATAAAGCTGCGCTCAAGCCGAAGCGGAAGAAGCCTGTCAGTTCGGCGCGGCTCCGTCGTGTAGCGCGAGCATTCGTAACTTCGGCGGACCTGAAACCGATGGCACGCCAATTGATCGAGAACCGCACGAGGGCAGCGTACTCCGGCGTTGAGGCTTATGCACGCAAGCACGCCGGCACGGACGCCGGAGCCCTCGCGTGGCTGGCCGTCGGATACGCTCACATCCTTGATCGCGATTACGACAAAGCACTTTTGCCGCTCGAAAAGGCACAGCCCAGAGCCGGAGAGCTTGGGGACTATGTTCTCTACTTCAAGGCCCTTTCGTATGGAAGTCGAGGAGACAGCGAGAAGGTTATCGCAACCCTCAAGGACTTCACGAAGACCTGGCCCGAGTCCGTGTTTCTGCGCGACGCGGTTGACGTTTATGGCGATGCCCTCGTAGCAGCAGGGCGTCCGAACGAAGCGGTTGAGTTCCTGGAAGCGAATCGCCAGCCTACCCGAGCCGATGTCGAGTTGGCGCTCGGCCGTGCTTACCTAAAGGCCGGAAATCCGCAAAAGGCCGCAGAGGTGCTTCGTCATATCTACTACACCATGCCTGGTAGCGGGGAAGCTGCGCAGGCGTCTACTCTGATTGACACAATCTCAGCCACTACGACACTCGCACCCGCATCTTTCAGTGACCGGATGCTGCGCGCGAGGTTGCTTGCGCAGTCGAATCGCTGGACCGATGCGGCGAGGGAAGATCGCGCGCTCCTGAACGACGCTCCGCCCGATCAGCGCGCGAATGTTTCGGTCGCGCTCGGTGTTGCGCTTAGGCGCAGCGGGAACGCCAGTGAAGGTCGCCGATTGCTCGAGCAGACCGAGGCCACTGGCGAGGCGAACGCTGAGCGTCTGTACAACCTCGGCGAGATCGCGCGTTCGGAAGATAACGAGAGCGCTGTCATCGACAACCTGGGCCAGATGCGTAAGACAGCGGCGACGAGTTCCTGGTTTGAAAGCGCGCTCCTTTCAGCCGGCAACATGTATTTGTTGAAGCGCGATTACGACAAGGCGATAGATCAGTATCGAGAGATTCACGAGCGGTTCCCAAATGGGCCGCGCGCTTCGTACGCGCACTGGAAGGCCACATGGCTCAATTTCCGCCAGGGCAGAAACGAAGAAGCCAGGCGCGAGTTCGAGAAGCATGTTGAGCAGTATCCAAGGTCAGTCGAGGTTGCCGCGGCGCTGTACTGGCGCGCCCGCCTGGCAGAAGAATCCGGCGATCTCGCAACGGCCCGCGCCTGGTACGCGAAAGCTGCCGACCGCTTCCGCAACTACTACTACGGACACCAGGCACGCGAGCGCCTGGCAAAGTTGGGCGAGAACGGAGCGACCGCTTCGGTCCCGCTCCTGGATCGCATCCCGTCGGTCCAGGCTCTTGGAGATGGCGCGCTGGTGGAGGATCCTCCGGGCGACGACCTTCGGGTACAGAAGAGCAAGTTGTTGGAGAACGCTGGCTTATTCGACCTCGCGATCAAGGAGTTGCAGCTAGCCTCCGGCGGTAAAGGTCCAAACTGGGCAACGCTTCAGATCGCGCGGATCTACCGCGAGTCTGGGCAGTACCACCGCGCATTGCAGTTCCTCAAGCGCGCTTTGCCCAGCTACTACGCTATGGATATCTCGGACCTTCCACGCCCCTATTGGGAGTTCCTGTTTCCGCGTCCCTACTGGACGGACCTCAGGAAGTTTTCGACGCAGAATAGACTCGATCCGTACCTCGTGGCTTCGTTAATCAGGCAGGAGTCTGAGTTCAATCCTGGCGCTATTTCTCATGCCAATGCATGGGGCCTTATGCAGCTGCTGCCAGCGGTAGGCAAGGGCGAGGCTCGTGAGCTGAAGGTCCGGCGCTTCAATACCGAACAACTGCTCATCCCCAACCTGAACCTACAACTCGGTACGCGCTTCTTCCGAGAGATGGTGGATCATCAGAACGGACAGATTGAATATGCACTGGCAGCCTACAACGCCGGCACAAATCGTGTACAAGACTGGTTAGACAACGGCAAGTATCGCGACGTGGTGGAGTTCGTGGAGTCTATTCCGTTCACCGAAACTCGTGAGTACGTGCAGGCCATCATGCGCAACGCCCAAGTCTATAGAAAGCTTTATCCCAACAACTAACGCGCAAAGGCCGGATTTCCAGCGAACACAAGGCATAAAAAGAAACCCCGCAACGATGCGGGGTTTGCTTTTGGTTCTCATGATGAAGCATTAGCGCCGGGCCTGGCCTGCATGTTCTTCTTCCGGAGGCTTCGTGAAAAGAATCTCGGCAACCAGCAACACGGCGCCGACTACAATAGCGCTATCCGCGACGTTGAAATCCGGCCAATGATACCTGCCGAAGAAGAATGCCAGGAAATCCACCACATAGCCATCGGCAAGACGGTCGTACAGATTGCCCATTGCGCCGCCGAGGATGAGCGCCAGTGCTATCCCCGTGGTCGGATACGCATGAGTGTTCTTCCAAAGCAGGTAAGCCACTACCGCCATCGCCAGCAGCGAGAAGCCCACCAGGAAAACTACCTTCCAGTGTGAGACGGAGTCGGCGAATAACCCGAATGCCGCGCCATAGTTCTGCACGTGCGAGATACGGAAAAATCCGGGGATTACGCCAATGCTATCGTTCAGCGGGAGTTTCTGCTGAATGACCGACTTAGCGACCTGGTCCAGTATGAACACGAGCGCTGCGATCAGGAAGTAGTACTTCCTCATTCCTGCTTTCTCTTGACCCAAGAAATGTTCCCCTTCAGCGCGCGGTTGTTACCGCTCAGATTCAGCGATAGCGGCACTGCAACGCTCGCACACCGTCGGATACTTCTTGTCTTCTCCGACATGCGTCGAGTAATTCCAGCATCGCTCGCACTTCTCTCCGTCGGCGCGTTCCACTTGAACAGCGATTCCCAACGCGCCATCGGTCGGTTGGGCCTCTGCCATATGAACAGCCGAGACGACGAACAGCCCCGGCAGTTCGTTGCGATAGCGTGATGCTATCGCAAACAGTGCCGGGGGCAGCGTCAACGTTACTTGCGCTTCCAATCCGTCGTTGATGATCTTGTCCCTGCGAACGACTTCCAGCGCCTTTAGCACTTCATCGCGGATGACCAGCAACTCGTGCCAATCACGCTTGAGCGCTTCAAGCGCTGCCGGGTCGGAGACGTCCCCGGTGATGTCTTGCGTCGTGGGGAAGAGCGCGACGTGCACACTCTCTGCCCGACCTTCCATCTTCGGAAGGAAGCTCCATATTTCTTCCGCCGTGAAACTCATGATAGGCGCAACCAGTCGTACCAAGGCCTCACCGATTTTCCAGATAGCTGTCTGGGCCGAGCGGCGCTTCCTGGAGTTCGGAGCCGCCGTGTACAACGTGTCCTTGAGTACGTAGAAGTACATCGAACTGAGATCGACAACGCAGAACTGGATGAGCCGCTGATAGATGCGGTGGAACAGCATCTCGTCATACCATGTGCGCAGTTCGTCAGCCAGTTCGGCGGTCCGCAGCAGCATGTAGGAGTCGAGTGATTCCATGTCATCGAACGCGACGGCATCGCGCGCCGGATCGAAGTCATACAGGTTGCTCAACACATACCGGAACGTGTTGCGGATCTTGCGGTAGTTCTCAGCGATGCGCTGCATCAGTGCTTCTGTGGAGACGACATCCTCGCGGAAATCCACGGAAGCTACCCACATGCGCACGATTTCGCCGCCCAGGCGTTTCGCAATATCGACCGGATCCACGACGTTGCCAATTGACTTGGACTGAGCGCGACCCTGGTCGTCCAGCGTCCAGCCATTCGTGGCCACTGCGCGATAGGGCGACGAGCCCTTCAACCCGATCGCGCACAGCAGGGAAGAGTGGAACCAGCCGCGATATTGGTCGCCGCCTTCGAGGTAAAGGTCGGCAGGCCACGGCAGACCGTTCTTGGGCGTGAGCACGGCAGCTTGCGATGAGCCGGACTCGAACCACACGTCGATGATGTCCATCTCCTTGCGGAACTCTGTGCCGCCGCACTTGCCGCACTTGCTGCCCTTGGGCAGAATTTCGGGAGGAGTGTACTTGTACCAGGCGTCTGCGCCTTCGCGCGCAAAGAGTTCGACAACAGCCTTGTGCGCTTCACTCGAGTGCAGCGCTTCGCCGCAGCCTTCGCAGAAGAAGATTGCGATGGGGACACCCCAGATGCGCTGGCGCGAGATGCACCAGTCGGGACGCGTTGCGACCATGTTCGCGATACGCTCCCGTCCCCAGGCAGGATCCCACCGCACGTTATCGTTGATCTCGCGCAGCGCGACGGAGCGGAGCGTGCCATCTCCGACATTGCCTTCCATCGAAATGAACCACTGCTCTGTGGCACGGAAGATGATCGGATTGTGGCAGCGCCAGCAATGCGGATATGAGTGCTCGATCTCCGAAAAACCCAAGAGCACGCCACGGGTTTTCAGCAGCTCTACGATGAGCGGGTTCGCATCGAAAACGCGCTTGCCATCGTATGCGGGCAAGCCGTTCTGTATGCGCCCGGCTGCGTCCACATTGCACGTCTGGTCCAGGCCGTATTTCACGCCCGTGTAAAAGTCGTCTGCGCCATGCGAGGGAGCGGTGTGCACGGCGCCCGTACCCTGATCCATCGTGACGTAGTCGGCAAGCACGCCAAGGATGCTGCGGTCCAGGAACGGATGCGCGAAGGTCGCGCGCTCCAGCTTGGTTCCGGGGAAAGTTGCGATCTTCTTTGGCGCCACCAGCCCACAGTTCTGCACTGTCGCTTCCGCAAGATTTGCGGCGACTATGTACGTCCACTCGCCAGCGTCCAACGCGACATACTCTTCTGTGGGACTGAAGGCGACGGCCATTGACGCGGGAAGCGTCCACGGAGTCGTTGTCCAGATGATGGTCGCAACCTTCTTGCCCGCGAGCGCAGCATCGATGGCGGCAGGATCGCTGGTCAGCGCGTAGCGAACCCAGATGCTCGGACTGGTGTGGTTCGCGTATTCAACTTCGGCCTCGGCGAGCGCTGTGCGGTCATGGATGCACCAGTAAACCGGCTTCAGGCCCTTGTAGACCATTTCTTTTTCGAAAAACGCGTAGAACGTCTCGATGACGGCAGCCTCGTAATCAGGCGTCATCGTGGAGTACGGATTTTCGAAGCGGCCAAAGATGCCGATGCGTTTGAACTGCTCGCGCTGCAAGTCGAGATACTTCTGCGCGTACTTGCGGCAGGCAGCGCGCACTTCCAGCGCAGCCATTTCCAGCTTCTTGCGTCCGAGCGATTCGTCAACCTTGATTTCAATCGGCAGACCATGGCAGTCCCAGCCCGGCACGTACGGTGAGTCGTACCCGCTCATTGTGCGCGATTTCACCACGAAATCTTTCAGGCACTTGTTGAGCGCGTGGCCCAGATGTATCGGACCATTCGCGTACGGAGGACCGTCGTGCAGGACGTAAAACTCCGCGCCCTTGCGGGCCTCGCGAATCTTGTCGTAGATGCGTATCTCTTCCCACCACGCAAGCATCTTAGGCTCGTTCTGCGGCAGGTTGGCCTTCATGGAAAACTTGGTCGTAGGAAGATTCAGGGTCGACTTTAGCTCGAGCGGCACTCCGGTTTGTCTCCGTGGCGATGAAACGCCTTACACAGGGTAAGAAAAATTTGCCCGGTGAAACTCTCATTATACGAGAGGCCGGTCGCCCTATACATTCACTGGCCCAACTCAGGCTTCTCGTTCGGCAGAATTTCAATGAAGAAGCCCTGATCTGCGGTACTCGGATGGGAATTCAGGCATCTAAAGTTAGGAAGCCGGACACCCACAAAAAGCTATTCGGTGGCGCGGGGCTCAGTTCGACTTGTATTTGGGCAGTTATCTGGACGAAAGCAACTTGGCACTTGATGTGCTCATCTTTCAGCCGAGTGGCGGCAACAGAGGGCGCGCTAGCAAAAAGGGCCGATAGATAAGTTATGGCGAACCAGGTTTCCATTCCCCGACAAGATGTACCGGAGCTCAACCTTCTGCCTGAAGAGCAGTTCAATGACTCTCTCTGGCAGTCATTGAGCACCAACTTTCGCGACACATTTTTCCCCGAGAAGTTGCCCCCGCTTCAGTTGACGTCGCGTCCCGTTCGGGTTCGAGAAATTTGGGGAGAGTACAACTACCGAAAGAAGAGCGCATGGTTCTCGGTGGTTTTACACGGAGCCGCAGTGGCTGGGTTGATCGCGGCGTCTGTGGTCGGGGCCAGGGTGGTGCAGCAGGCCACGAACCAGGAGCACGTTGAGCTGGTTTCGCCGGATATCTCCGAGTACATGCCGCTGTCGAGCAAGAAAATCGACCAGATCGGCGGCGGCGGCGGTGGCGGCGATCGTGACAAATTGCAGGCACCAAAAGGAAAGCTTCCCAAGTTCGCGATGGAGCAGATCACGCCTCCGGCGATGATCGTGCGCAATGAGAATCCCAAGCTCACGGTCGAGCCCACGGTTGTTGTTCCTCCTCAAGTGAAAATTGCGAATGCCAATCTTCCGAACTTCGGTGATCCCAAGGCTGTGATCCCCTCCGGTCCGGCGTCCAATGGGACCGGCTCCGGTGGCGGCATCGGTTCGGGTAGCGGCGGCGGGGTAGGCTCCGGTACTGGCCCCGGCGTAGGTCCGGGCCGTGGCGGTGGTATTGGCGGCGGCATATTCCGGGTTGGTGGCGGCGTCTCGGCTCCGCGCGCGTTGGATACTCCTGACCCTGAGTATTCGGAGGAAGCTCGCAAGGCGAAGTACCAGGGAACTGTTGTTCTCTGGCTGATCGTCGGCCCGGATGGTCAACCGCGTGACGTGCGCGTGGCACGCAGCCTCGGTATGGGGCTTGATCAGAAAGCGGTCGAGGCTGTGCGCCGTTGGAAGTTTGAGCCTGCCATGAAGGACGGAAGGCCCGTCGCTGTGCAGATCAACGTCGAAGTGAATTTCAGGCTGTACTAGAACTAACCAATTCTAGTAAACCGGGAATGCTAAAAGGGAGAGGACAACCAGCCTCTCCCTTTTAGTTTGCTTCGCGTAGCGGTACCCGGAGCGCCAGAGAACCCGGTCGCGAGACCCTGCTTCTAATTACCTGTCGCACGCCATACGAAATCGGAGTCCATTTGCGCCGCCTTTTCGTAGCACGAACCGAGCACGAATTAGACAATCTGCGCCCGCATTGGGTGAACATCTTACGGGAATCTCCGTTCCACGGCGTGTTTCAGCAATTCGATATTGCGCGACTTGCGGGAACGCACTTCGCACAACGCGAAACGCCGCATTTTGTCGTGGCGGAGAGCGACTCGGGGCTCGCCATCATCCCCGCCGTTATTCGGACGGATAAGACGATTGCGCTTGTTGGAGAAGCGCTTTTCGACTATCGAGACGTTCTTGCCTCCGGCGATCCAGATGTTCTGCGCTACGCGTGGACGCGGCTAATGCAGCTTCGGATGCCGCTCTCAGTTGTCGCTTTGCGCGATAGCTACGCCTGCAAACGCTGGCAGGATTTCGCACCACAACCGTTTGCGAATGCGCCATGCACTCTGCGAACGCATACTTCCGCCGACGAGTTCTCATCCACCCACTCACGCCTTGGCAGTCGCGCCCGCCGACTGTCGCGCCGCGGCGTGGAACTACAGAGACATGCCGGAATGAACTCTGGACTTATTCGCTGGATTTACGAACAGAAGGGAAGCCAGCCTGCGCGACAAGCCAACGTGTTTGCCGATGCGCTACGCCGCGAGTTCATGGTCCGCATGGCGGCCGAACCGGCATCGCGATGCGAGGTCTTCACGTACGAGTGTAACGAAAAAGTCGTTGCCTCCCTAGTCACCTTCCTGCATGGCCACACGCGCAACTTCTACACAATCTATTTCGACCAGCGCTGGGCTGAACACTCTCCAGGGCAATCTCTTGTCTATGAAGCCACGGCGCTCTCGCTGGCCGAAGGTCTCGATTGCGATTACATGACGGGCGAATATCCCTACAAACTGCGCGTCGCAACCGATACCGTGCGGCTCTACCGCGTGGAGGCTAGTGCGGAAAAGCTGCTCCAAATCATTGACGGTGATCGTTTAGGAGAACTCGTCGCATAGCTGCCCGCGTCAAAGTTTCTTAAGGAAAGCTTTGGCCTCTTCAAGCCGGGGAAACAGCTTCTCTTCCGCCTGGAATTCTCGTCCGTGCACGCAGCGCCGGCTGCCGCGCAACTTCACCGGATGCTTCAGGTGGAGCATCTCGTGGTAAACGAGGTACTCGATCGCATAATGCGGCACGCACGGGTGGTCAAAGATGCGGCTCACGACGATGGCGTTGTGCGCCGGATCGTAGTGGCCCAAGCTGTTGCGTGCGTGGTCGCGGCTCCACGTCATCTGCGGACGCGCCAATAACCCATGGAAGAACCGCACGTTGAGTTCGTCGAAGATGCCATCCAGGTCGTAAACGTGTCCCTGCGCCGACTCGATGCGCTTGCGTCCGCGCATCTGCCGTACCAGGTGGGCCTTCGAGGTCATGTCATGGCTGGAGACGTAGCGCCGGTAGCGCGTCGCGTGCGCCGTCTCGATGGGCTTTCGATAGATTTTGGCCAGCAGGATATGGCAAATCGAGCGCAGAACCGTGTCCGGAGCGCCTTCCAGCAGGTCCGAGATTCGTATTTTCAGCACGCCTTCGCGGAGCCGAATCGTGTTGTTGACGTTTGCAAAAGGGTAGAACTCGAAGCGGAACTCCGGCATCTCGGCACGGGGCCGTAACTCCCGGTAGGTCTCCTGGAGAATTGTGAGCAAGGATTCCTTCAAAGCACGTCAACCATAGGAACTTGAGAGAGGTACTTTTCAGATTAGCACGGCGGCGGGCAGCGCCTATCCTGCTCTTTCTTCTGTTGTCTCTGTTCCGCTTTGTCGGAGTTGGAACCAGAATTCTTCCTGGTCTCCGTATCCTCATCCTTGTCTTTATCTTTGGCGTCCTTGCTCTTATCTTTTCCGCGGCTAGCGTTCTGGCTTTCCAGCATCGCCCGTGACGAATCGGCACTGGCGTTCACCGACTCCATAGCATCTTCCAGCGAAAACCCATATTGCTTCAGAGCCTCTGGTGACGAGGTTTCCTTCAGCGTGCGTAATTTCAACTGGAAGTCGGAGTTCACCTCGATTACTTCTTTCAAGGCTTTGCGAAGGTCGTCGCCTCGTCCGTTGTACATGGACAGGTTGTCGTCAATCTCATCCACCAGGTTAGCAACATCGTCGAGCAGAGACCGGACTTTCTCGGCTTCTTCGTCCGTCATCTTCGGCACGGAACGCATGTGGTCCACGGCCTCCATGCGCGCGCGCGCGAACTTAACCAGCAGCTTCATGCGTTTGACCGGCTCCACTGCGGTCTCGCGCAGTTGGTCCGATTCGGCTTCCGTTAAAGGATCGCGATGACGCTGCGCCGCGGCCGGGCTCATCAGCAGCGAAAGCGTAAGCAGCGCGGAAAACACGAGGGCAGTAGTGCGCTTCATCTCTTGTCCTTTTTCATATCGAACATCGCGGCCAGCAACTCCGAGCGCAACGCTTCCACCTGATCGATTGCTTCCTGCACGCTCGCGCGGTCATCAACGCTCAATGTTTCCTTGATGTCCGTCATCCGTTTCGCCAATTTCCGCAGCGCGATTTCCGTTTGCTTTTGCTTCTTGCGAGACTCTATGGAAGCTTGCGCCGCTTTACGCGCATATGCCACGGCGTCTCTCATCGCTGCGTGGCCGTTCTCAACCTCGCCCTGGTTGAAAAGGCTGTTGCTTTCCTCTGTCATGGCGCGGGCTGCGTCCGGACATACCTTCGCGCAGTCCTCCCCACGCGCGGCGTCCGCACGCGCGCGTACTTCTGCCAAGCTCTGCTCTCGGTTGGCTGCTGAGCCATTTGCCGACAGGATCGTCAGCACGATAATCAATAGGACGATCCGCATCTTCACTTCTTGCGCGAAGGGTCTATCGCAATGAGCCTGTGCCGCGCCTGCCACTCCTGGTCGGGGAACTGGCCGTTCGCAACACCCAAGAATTGCTTGTAGTTGTCAGATGCTTCTTTTACCGCTCCCAGGTGGTCGTAGGCAACGGCGCGCAGGAAGTAGGTGCCCGCCATTTCGGGGAGAATCTTGGCGCGAGCATCCAAGGCACGGATCGTAAGGTTGTAGTCCTTATTGCCCGAGGCTGCGACCGCTAGTTCGCCGTATGCCTCTCCCCATTCTGGCTTCAGCTTGATTGTCGTCAGGAACTCCTGCTGCGCCTCCGGATACTTGTTCACGCGCATTAAGGCCGACCCAAGGGCATAACGCAGGTCGGGATCCTTTGGCGACTTCGCGACAAGCGTTCCGTAACTCGCAGCCGCCGCCTCAAACTTCTTCTGCTTCATCTGGATACTTGCCAACTCCCGGAGCGCATCGCCATCCGTGGGAGCCAATTGCAGCGCCGCCTCCAGTTCGGCGGCGGCTTCGTCCTGCTTGTTCTGCGCTGCGAGGATGCGACCCAGTTGCACCCGCGCGTTGGCGTTGCCGGGCTGCGTTTTGAGTAGCTCCCGAATCGTGCTCTCCGCTTCCGGCAGCCTTTTCCCTCGCATGTACAGGTTGGCGAGTGATGCTAGAGGGTCTGCCGAGTTGGCATCGAGTGTGAGTGCAACCTTGTATTCCTTCTCCGCGCCCGCAAGGTCGCTGTGCCGCTCAAGCATCTGGCCGAGCTCAAGGTGCGGTGCCGGATTGCGAGGCTGTAGCTCGGCCGCTCGCTGATACGCATCGACTGCGCCTGCACGATCGGCGCTCTCCAGCACGCGCCCCAATGACATCCACGCACGCGCCAGCGCCTCATCCTGTTTGCCCGAAGGCTTCAGTTGCGTTGCGGCCTTCAGGTACTTCGATGCTTCCGGCGAGGCGTCAGCCGCGAGCAACATCCCTAGATTCAGGTTCGATTCGAACAGATTCGGTCGCGCCGCTACCGACTTGCGATACGCTGCGATCGCCTCAGGGCGGCGATTCGTGTTGCTATACACGTAACCGAGGTAGAAGTGCGCTTGATAGTTTTGAGGGTCCTGCTTCAGAGCTTCCTGCAATAGCGCTTCTGCGGAGGCAAGGTCGCGCTGCTCGATGGCCGCTTGCGCCTTCTGGATGTCCGCTGGGTGTTCCTCAACCGCGACCCTGCTCTTGCGGACAGTTCGCCCCGTCTGCTGTGCCGGAAGATACGGCGGTGCCAACACGGCCACGGCCAATACCGCAACTATGAGAATCGGTCTACGCATCAGAGTGTGAGTTCCCATTTTCAGGTAAGATGCGCGCCAGCCACTGTCCGGTGTAAGAAGTAACATTGCGCGCCACGCTTTCCGGCGTACCTGCCGCAACTACGTTGCCGCCGCGTGCGCCGCCTTCCGGTCCCAAGTCGATAACCCAATCCGCCACCTTGATCACGTCCACGTTATGCTCAATGACAATGATGGAACCTCCTGCCTCGATCAGTCGCCGAAAAGCCGCCAGCAGCTTACTTACGTCGTCAAAGTGTAAACCCGTAGTCGGCTCGTCAAATATGTACAACATTCGCGGCTTGCGGCGGCGCTGCTCATCGCCATTCCGCCGGCCCACGTCGCGCGGGCGTGGCTGCAGATGCGCCGCCAGCTTCATGCGCTGTGCCTCACCGCCACTCAACGAGGTCGCTGATTGTCCCAGGCGCAGGTACCCAAGGCCAACCTCTTCCAGCACCTTTAACTTGTCCACGATCTTTGGCACACCGGCGAAGAAGTGCAGCGCCTCCTTCACCGTCAGGTTCAGCACATCATGGATGTTCTTGCCGCGATAGTGAACTCCCAGAATCTCTGACTTGTACCGAGTGCCTTTGCACTCTTCGCAGACGAGTTCCACGTCCGCCAGGAACTGCATCTCCACCGTGACCGTGCCATCGCCTTGGCAAGTTTCGCAGCGTCCGCCTGAGATGTTGAACGAGAAATGCCCTGCGGAGTATCCGTGCTTGTGGGCTTCGGGAAGGGAAGCGAATAACTCGCGAATCGCGTCGAAGGCCTTTATGTACGTGACCGGGTTGGAACGCGGCGTCCGGCCGATCGGCGACTGATCAACCAGCACCACGTCGTCGATGTACTGGTCGCCTTCCATGCTAGCGACCGCCCCCTCGGGTACAACGCCTGTCGTTTGCCGCTTCCGCGCCGCCAGGCTCTGATACAGGACATCGTGGACCAGCGTCGATTTCCCCGAGCCCGAGACTCCGGTTATTGCGACGATCATCCCCAGCGGGATGCTTACATCGATGCCCTTGAGATTGTGCCCACGCGCTCCTATCAGCTTGATCTGCTCTCGTCCTGGCTTGCGCCGTGTCTGCGGGATTTGAATATGCAGGTCGTTATTCAGGTAGCGCCCAGTCAGGGAAGCCGGCGAGCGCAGAATCTCCTCATAAGTCCCCGCAGCGATCAACTTGCCGCCGTTCTCGCCTGCGCCCGGCCCCAAGTCGAGAATGCGATCCGCAGATCTCATGATCTCCGGATCGTGCTCAACCACGAGGATCGTGTTCCCCAGGTCGCGCAGGTTGTGCAGGATGCGTATCAGCCTCTGCGTATCTCGGCTGTGCAGTCCGATTGAGGGCTCGTCGAGCACATACAGCGTGCCCACGAGCTGCGAGCCGAGCGAGGTCGCGAGTTGAATGCGTTGCGCCTCGCCGCCTGAAAGCGTTGAAGCCAAGCGGTCCAGCGTCAGATACTCCAGCCCGACGTCGTACAAAAAACGAAGGCGCTCCCGAATCTCTTCCAGCAGCCTCCCCGCGATGTCCGCCTCCTGCCGCGACAGTTCCAGCGTCGCGAAGAAGTTCGTCGCCTCTTCCACCGTCATCGAGCAGACCTGGCAGATGTCCTTGCCCGACACTTTGACTTGCCGTGCCTCGGTGCGCAGGCGAGTTCCCGAGCACGTCAAGCAAAGCGAGTATCCGCGATATCTGCTCAGGAACACACGTACATGCAGCTTGTACTTCTTGCGCTCGAGGTATGCGAAGAAGCCGCGAATGCCGTGATACTTGCCGTCGCCTTCGATCACAACCCGTCGCTGCTCGGGCTCAAGCTCCGCCCAGGGTACGTCCAGCGGAATCCCGGCAGACTTCGCGTAACGCTTTAAGTCCGTCAACAGCGGGCGGTATTTCGGTTTCGTCCACGGCTCGATTGCGCCGTCGCCCAAGGTCTTTGTGGCGTCGGGGATTACGAGATTCAGGTCGAAGTCGATAGTGTTGCCGAAGCCCTGGCACCTGGGACACGCGCCATAGGGATTATTGAATGAGAACAGGCGTGGCTCAGGTTCTTCGTATCGCAGGCTACACTGCTTGCACTCGAAGCGTTGGGCAAATCGCAGGCGTTCTGGTTCCGCTCCGTCACGAGGCGCGGTTTCAAACAGCACCTCGCCTGCTTCCCGATATCCGCTCTCCACCGCATCCACGATGCGCGAGCGTACGTCAGCCGAAACCGCGATTCGGTCCAGTAAAAGGTAAACGGGCTGGGTGAAATCTACGTCCAGCAGAGACTCGGGCGTTGAAAATTCGTACACCTGCCCGTTCTGGTAGAGCCGGTTGAAGCCTCTTTTCCGTAACTCGAACAGGCGCTCTTTCAGCAACTCGGAAGCACCCGGCGCAGATGCGACTTTCTTCTTCGTGCGACCTTTCGGCTTGTTCTCAGGTTCGGCAGGTGCATTTGGCGGCAGCAAAGGGAAAGTCACATTCAGACGCGTTCCTTCGCCAAGCGCGATAATCCGGTCGGCAACCTCATCGACCGTGTCTTTCTTCACCTCTGCGCCGCATTGCTGGCAGTAGGTCCGGCCAACACGCGCAAACAGCAGGCGCAGGTAATCGTAGATTTCTGTCGCCGTGGCCACCGTCGAACGCGGGTTGCGTGTCTGGTTCTTCTGCCGAATCGCGACTGCCGGTGCTATTCCGTCTATCAAGTCAACGTCCGGCTTCTCGATTCGCTCCAGGAACTGCCGTGCGTAAGCCGACAGCGACTCGACATACCGGCGCTGTCCTTCCGCGTAGATTGTGTCAAATGCAAGCGAAGATTTCCCCGAGCCTGAGACTCCCGTCACCACCGTTAAAGTGTTGTGCGAAATCTCGAAGTCGACGTTCTTCAGATTGTGGACGCGAGCGCCCCGTACGACGATTGCTTCCGTTGACATTGGGTCTGAAGACATTGGCTCCGAAGGCAGAGTCCCCGGCCGTGGACGCGATCACCGCGCCTACTAGGGCTTTCCCGAGGGCTCCTGAATCTTTTTATTATAAATCCCGGCGAGTACCCGCTCAATGGAGCGAGAAACTGCCTGCAGGGTGGGGGATTTTGAGCAAGAGCTCAGTGGACGAACCACAGCAGCGCGAAAATGTAGATCCAAAGAGCGCCGAGGAAATGCCAGTAGATAGCTGTCACGTCAAGGGTGACGCGCCGGGAGTCCAGCGACTTGTGCAAGAAGTTGCTGGCCGCGGCCCAGATCAGTGCAAGTATGCCGCCCCCGAGGTGAACAGCGTGCGCACCAGTCAGCAGGAATACGAAGGAACTTGCTGGGCCTGTATCGAGGAATATCCCTTGCACGTTCAACTGCCGCCAGGCCATCGTTTGGCCCGCCAGAAAAGCCAAGCCCAGCAAGGCTGTCGCCTGCACCCAGCGGCCAGAACTTTCATGGATTGGCGCGATCCCGGGAATGTGGCTTGCCGGAACCACGGCAGCTTCGATCGCAGCAGCTCTGCGGGCTTTTTCGACCGTGAAGCTGCTGAGTAACAGCACGGCCGAGTTGATGAGCAGCAAGCCTATCGGCAGTGTGACCGGAACCCAATCCGTCTGAAAATCCCCTGACATGGGATCAAAGCGTCCTGCCGTTCTCCGTGCTATGTACAGCGTGGTGAACGACACGAACAACATCGTGACCGATACCAGCATGAAGAATAGTCCGAGCCGATACCTGCGTAAACGCTCGCCGTGACTCTGGAAGTTATCTCCATCGCCGCGCCCACCGCCTCCGCCGCCCCTTGGCTCGCGCGGTACGGGACCACGCCCGCCGCCACCGGCAGATGTCGGGGGCTGCTTGGTTCTGAAGGGTGGAGGGAGTGTCGCCATTTGCGATGTCCTGGGTAGGGTTTGACCTGCCATTTCAATAGATGGCGAATGGTCGCCTTTGGGAACAAAAAGTGCTGCCTAACCTTGCACTCCGTGATGGTTAGGATGGCGACTGTCCCATGGAGATGCCCAAGAAAATCAAGAGGATAATGCAGCGGCACTCGGCAAGGGAAAGGCCGGTGAACGAGTCACCGGCCCAACCTTCAAGCACTCCGGCAGGGAAGCCGGCGCACCCTTTATTCTTCCTGCCAGGTCGGAATGCGACCGGGCGTCCAGGGCGCTCCAGCCGTTTCCATGTCCTTCTCCAGCGGTGTTAATTCGCCATCGACCAGCGTGCGCAAAGCGGCCAGTTGCTCCTTAAACTCCTGAGCAGCTACTGCATAGCTCTGCATATGCGTGCCGGTGGGTCGCTGGATAATCATGCGAGTGTCTCCCATCACGCCACCCACGCGTTCCTGGATTGACGTTGCGACATTTTCGTTCCGCGCACGAAGCGCGTTATCGCCCCGAAGCTTGCGTTGAATGAGGTTCAGTTGCGCTTCAATCTTGTCGGCACGCTGGGAAAGTCCGCGGTCGGCCCAAGGAACTTCGTTCAATGCGCGTTTAATCTGCTTCACGCGCGAACGCACGTCGTCCACCGTTTTGCCTGCACCGTTCACTGCCCGATGGAGTCGTGAGACCTTCTGCTGAAACTCGTTCAGCGCCAGTCGGTCTTCCAGCTTCATGGTCGAAGTGCCCTCGGCGTAGACGTTGAACCAGACCGGCTGCGTCAGGTCCGTCACCACGCCGTCCACCTTCTGTGAGAGTGTTACAGCGTACTTGCCCGGCAGCACCAGCGGACCAATGGAACGATCCGATGGCCAGTCCTCATCGCCTTCTGACAGTGCAACTTCAGGGCGCAGCGCCGGATTGGGATAGCGGAAGTCCCACGCTACGCGATTGATGCCGTCCTTGCCTGGCGCGGAAAGTCTGCGGATCGGCTTGCCTTGCGCGTCCAGCACGGTAAAGAACATGTACGGAGCTTCTTCTTCCGCCTCCGCACGTAGCTCATCGTTGGTCGGATACGTTACAGCCTCATTCTTTTTCGCTGCTTCCTTTTCCGATTCCTGACGCTTGTCCTTCTTCGACTTCAGCTTGTCCTTCAAGTAATACGTGAAGGTCGCGCCATACGGAGGATTTTCCGCGGTGAAGAAGTTGTCGCCCTGGTATCCCTTGCCGCGTCCGCCAATGGGGAACGCTTCCATGAACATCATGGTGTCCTTGACCGGGAACATCGCAACGTTCTGTTGCAGTGTTTCGGCCTTTACCTGGCGCAGCAGCGTGATATCGTCCATCACGTAGAAGCCGCGACCGAAGGTCGCGATCACCAGGTCGCCTTCGCGCGGATGCACGACGATGTCGCGCACCGCAATCGTCGGCAGTCCCCCCTTGAGTTGAATCCACTTCTTGCCGCCGTCATTCGTAAAGAACGCACCGTATTCCGTGCCCGCAAACAACAGGTTCGGGTTCACCGTGTCTTCTGCAAACGCCAGCACCGGACCGTTCTCCGGTAAATTTCCTGCAATCGAGGTCCACGTTTTGCCGTTGTCCGTGGATTTCAACAGATAAGGCTTGAAGTCGCCATTCTTGTGATTCTCGAACGACGCGTAAACCGTACCCACATCGTGATGCGAACCGGCGAGGCGGCTCACGTACGTCATCTCTGGAACGCCGGGGAACTTCTCGTACTTCGCCCAGTGCGCGCCAGCATCTTCCGTCACGTGGATCAAGCCGTCGTCGGTGCCCACGTACAGCAGGCCTTCTCTCTTCGGAGACTCCGTCAGGGCGACGATGTTCCCGTAGAAGGAGGTTGAAGCATTCTTCGCGACGGCGTCCGCCCCCCACACCTTGCCCATGACCGGGAGCTTGTTGCGATCGATCTGGCGTGAAAGGTCAGGACTGATGGCCTTCCACGAATCTCCGCGATCGTCCGAGCGGAAAAGCTTATTTGCCGCGAAGTACAAGCGCGTGTGCTGATGCGGGCTGATCAGGATCGGCGAATCCCAGTTCCAGCGCAGCGGTTCCTCGCCTTTGCCTTCGACCGGCTGAATGCCAACGCCTTCGCCCGTGCGGCGATCGAAGCGCACCAGCGCACCGTATTGCGCCTCCGCATAAACGATGTTCGGATCGACAGGATCGACCTGTGATCGGAATCCATCGCCACCCTGCGTGACGAACCAATCTGAATTGACGATACCGCTGGCATTACGTGTGCGCGACGGCCCACCGAGCGAGTAATTATCCTGCGTGCCGCCATAAACGAAATAGAACGGCTGCGAGTTGTCCACCGTCACGTCGTAAAACTGCGTGACTGGTAGATTCGATTTGTATGCCCAGTTCTGGCCGCCGTCGAAGGTTTCGTACACGCCACCGTCGCCGCCTACCAGCATGTAATTCGTGTCTTTCGGATCGATCCAGATCGCGTGGTTATCGACGTGGCGTGTCTTCGATGGGAGGGGTACCAGCGTTTTGCCGCCATCGCTCGACATCATTACGTGGAAATTCGGGTAGTAAAGCTTGTCGGGGTTCTTCGGGTCGGCCCAGATATATGCGTAGTACTGCGCCGTCGCGTCGAACGGATTGCGCTTTTCCCAACTCGCGCCCTTGTCGATGGAGCGGAAGAAACCGCCCTTGCCGTTCGCCGCTTCAATATAGGCGTAAACGATATTCGAATCCGCCGACGAAACCGCCAGGCCGATCTTTCCCATCTCATCCGTCGGAAGGCCGTTCTTCAGCTTGGCCCACGTCTCGCCGCCATCTGTTGACTTGTAAATCGCCGACTCCGGGCCGCCGTTGATCATCGTGAACACATGTCGCCGGCGCTGGTAGCTGGCCGCATACATGATGTCCGGATTGTTGAAGTCGTACGCGACATCCGTCACGCCCGTGTTCTCGCTGATCTTGAGAACCTGCTTCCAGGTTTTGCCGGCATCGGCTGTCTTGTACAGACCACGATCTCCACCGGCCGACCACAGCGGCCCCTGCGCGGCCACGAACACCACGTTCGAGTTTCGTGGATCGACGACGATTTTCCCGATGTGCTCGGACTTCTTCAGTCCGACGTTTTTCCAGCTCTTGCCGCCATCATCGGACCGGTAAACGCCATCGCCATAGCTCACCGAACGCTGCGAGTTGCGCTCTCCCGTGCCGACCCAAACCACGTTCGAGTCGTTCGGGTCCAGCGTCACGCAACCAATCGAATACGAGCCCTCGCCATCGAACAGCGAAATCCACGTCGTACCGGAATTAAGCGTTTTGAAGAGACCGCCCTGCGTCGCGACGTAGTACTGGGCGCGATTCTTAGGGTTCACCGCGAAGTCGAGCACGCGGCCCGAGGTCGTCGCCGGACCGATCGAGCGCCACTTCAACCCGCTGAATGTCTTGCTCGACATCGGGTCCTTGGCATTCGACTCTTCTTCCTTGTTTGCGTCGTCCGTCTTCGTGGCGTCTTTCGCGGCTGTGGTTTTATCCTTTTTGGCCGTCTTGCGCGCTTCCGGTTTGTCTGTAGCAGCAGGCTGCCGGACGTTACCCGGTGCAGGTGCCGTCGTCTCCGACTTCTGCTGCTCAACCTGTTTCTGAGCCTGCGCCGGTGTCGTTTTCTTCTGAGCCATTGATGTGGATGGAATAAGAAGGAGGGAGATCAGAGCCGTGCACAAAACCGCCCGTAGTGAGGACACCAGGGTTCTCCTCGCAAGATGGGATGCTTAAATTTGGTAGCTACTTATACACTTTGAACGGGCAGCAAGGGAATGGGGAAGCGCGCTCGTCAATGGTCTTCCCCGAGAGGGACGTGAACCCGAGGCGAAGTATCTCTTGGCCAGCCCCGCGCTGATACCAGCGATGGTCAGAAGTTGAAACTTGAAACTACCATCCTGCATCTCTGAACTTAACCGGAACCAACCATGCCGACTTCCAAGAAATCCGCACACGGACATGACACCAAGCACCTCAAAATTCCGCGCAACCGCTGCTTCGGCTGTGGCCCGGACAACCCTGACGGCATGCACCTCAATTTCACTCTCGACGAGCAACGCAAAACCTTCGTGTGCCGCTTTAAGCTTTCGTCACGTTATGTCGGCCCGCCAGCACATGCGCATGGAGGCATCATCGCCACCATTCTCGACGAAGCCATGGGCAAGGTGAATAAGCTCCGGCACGTCGTTGCCCTTACCCGGGAGATGTCGATCGAGTACGTGAAGCCCGTTCCGCTTGGAAAACCGCTCGTCGTCGAAGGCCGAGAGCGCAGCGTGAGAGGACGAGTCCACACCAACGTCGCGGAGATCAGGAATCAGGACGGCGAAGTGCTTGCCCGTAGCAAAGGCAAGTTCATCGCAATCAACCCGGAGAAGATGTTCAAGAAGTACTTGAAGCGTATGCCCGGCGAATTAGTCCGTAATCCTGCGTACTCACCTGCCCGCAAGCTGGTGCGAACGAAGCGCTAACTGGCCAACCGCGGCCTGTTCGTCCCGCGAAACCCACGCGCGGCAACACAGTTCAGAGGTGTCCGTTGTCTCCTGGCGCTGCGCCTTGTTGCAAGAGCGGTCCACTCGCACAACTCTCCCCAACGCGCTAAAATAAGTTTGTCCCACGTAGGATTGATCCGCTCTGTAATTGGCTTTTCCCGCCTGACGCCTGCACATTTCGGCTTTTCAGCGGAAACACGAAGCCCAGCGGAGGTCCGCAAGATTCGAAGGAGATTCCCAATGTCCGACAAGAACGGCAACAGCGGTCTGCGTCTGAAGATTGGCCTGGCCGAAATGCTGAAGGGTGGCGTCATCATGGACGTGATGAGTGCCGACCAAGCCGAAGTAGCCGAGAAGTCCGGTGCCGTCGCCGTTATGGCGCTTGAGCGTGTGCCCGCCATGATCCGCACAGAAGGCGGCGTGGCCCGCATGGCGAACCCCAAAAAGATCAAAGAGATTATGGCGGTTGTCTCGATTCCCGTCATGGCCAAGTGCCGCATCGGACACTTTGCCGAGGCACAAATCCTGCAGGAACTCGGCGTCGATTACATCGACGAGTCCGAAGTCCTCACCCCTGCCGATGAAGAGCATCACGTCGATAAGCACGCGTTCAAGACTCCCTTTGTCTGCGGCGCGCGGAATCTCGGCGAGGCTCTGCGGCGAATCGCCGAAGGCGCATGCATGATCCGTACCAAGGGCGAAGCCGGAACCGGCGACGTCATCCACGCCGTCAAGCACATGCGCCAGATCATCAAGGAGATAAAGCAGCTTACCGTCATGTCTGAGCAGGAACTCTACGCCGCTGCCAAGAATCATCAGGCACCGTATGAACTCGTACGCATGGTCGCCCAGGCTGGCAAACTGCCTGTCCCGAATTTCTCTGCGGGCGGCATTGCGACTCCGGCAGACGCGTCGCTGATGATGCAGATCGGCGCCGAATCCGTCTTCGTCGGCAGCGGCATTTTCATGAAGGACGGCAGTTCCGCGCTCGACCTCAAGAATCCCGTCGAACGCGCCGAAGCCGAAGCCCGCGCCAAGGCCATCGTGCTCGCAACAACGCACTACAACGATCCCAAGGTCCTTGCCGAAGTCAGCGAGCAGGTCAACAGCGCCATGAAGGGTCTCGCCGTCAGCACCATCGCTGAAGCCGACATGCTCCAGACGCGCGGTTGGTAAAGAGTCGCACAACTTTCGCTAAAGCCGCCGGGCCTTGCGCCCGGCGGTTT
>DATMYA010000050.1 GCA_035561135.1 Clostridia bacterium | reverse complement strand
TAGCACGCAGTTCCGGGCCGAGTTCTTCAACATCGCCAATCACGCGAATTTCGGCAATCCGGGAACGGACATCACCGTTCCGAGTACCGTTGGCAGAATCAGCAGCACCTCGACCGACCCGCGCACGATCCAGTTCGGGTTGCGGCTGCTGTTCTGACCGGCGCAGTGGTAGCTTGGCGGGCTGACATCAGCCCGCCATTGCGTACAAAGCGACAAAGTAGAGAACTGCCACGACGACAACCGCGAGGCTAAGAATCAGCGGCGCGTTTTCGGAAGTAACGAATATTGCACGCATGCCCATGCTGCTATGCGTGAGACGGCTTTGCTTGGATACTGCCATAACCACCTCTCCATTGTGCTCGTTAGTTCAACCGGGCGGCATCTTGCATTCGCTGCGCACTACTCCCGCGGGTGAACGCAACGGCATGCACATTCCTATCGGCTTCCAAGGCAGGCAGCGCGCCGCGAGGCGGGTTCTCTGTTTCCGTGAACTCTCCCAGCGAAATCGGTACTGCCACCTTTAGCATGACTGTGAAGACCAGAAATCCTACCGCGAACACACCCGCCGCCACCCGCAATTCCGTCAAGGTCGGGTAGTACTCGTAGATCTCGCCCAATGCGTCGGGCGTAAGGCCCGGGATGATTAGACCCATCCCTTTCTCGATATACACGCCGGCATATGTCGCCAGGCAACCGATGTTCAGAATGACCCAATGGCGACGCGCCGCCGGTACGATGAACAAGGCGAACGCAATCACGTTCAGCCCCACTGCGGACCAGGCATAGGGCACCAGAGTCCGGTGCTCCCCTAAACCCGAATACCAATATCTGGTGAACAACAGGTGCTCCGTATCCGAATAGAACTCCTTGAACGCTTCCGCGCCATGGAGGAACAAGTTCAGGAACATCGCATACGCCATCAGCTCCGCGATTTTCCAGATAGCCTGGTCCTGAATCTCGAAGCGCGTGAAGCGGCGCAAGACCTGTAGAACTATCAAAAGGATTGCGGGACCGGAGCAGAATGCGGACGCCAGAAATTGC
>DATMYA010000049.1 GCA_035561135.1 Clostridia bacterium | reverse complement strand
GCCCCACCGTTTCACGTACTGTTCGACATGCAGGAGCGGGTGCGCGTGCCGGGCGCCAACGTGGTGCACGGGTCCGGCATCGAACGCGGCGGCACGGAACCGCACTGGCGGGCAATCCTGGATTCCCGCGGCCGCATGATGATAGCGATCTGCTTCAACATGGACGTAGGCGACGGCTGGGAGTTCGCCGACGATCCCGATTACCCGGAGCGCCTGTCATCTGAAGCCATCCGGATGGGGACGAACTACGTGTTATACGCCATGACCCACTAAAGCCCGCGGGCGAGCCGCTGGCCAACGTTCTCCGGCGAATAAGGCCGCTTTCTTTTCTCCTCGAACGCCGCCTGGAGACTACGACCTAGAGGTACGACGGGGCGACCATGCTGCCGTGTAGAACGATGATCAGCGGCCACAAGGGCGTTTCTCGGGAGTAATCCAACGGAAGATCATTGCTCCGGTACTTCGGTATGGCCCCCGGCCACCCGTCTCGACCTGCCGTCTCGCAGGCCAGTACCCCAACAACGCGGAGACCATCCGGGCTCGCGAGGTTCACCCAAGCCAGTCTTGAGGCGCGGCGGAAAGGCCCGGGGAATCCGTTGAGGGGCCATTTATGATGACATGCAGCCGCCCTTCCGAAGGATCGGGAAGGTTCGACGCGTGAATACTGTAATCAATAGTGAATGAGCCAATCCGTGCTTCTGAGTCGAACATCACGTAGAACGCCTCAAGAGACTCAACGAATCCGTGCTTGAGCATGGCAATTGACACGTTGACGTCGTAGCTGTTTGTTCGGCGGATCCGTGGCGTACTGACGTTCGTGGGTCTTGAGAAATCCGGTAGATTGAGGGAAGGTACGCGCGCAAGAACGCTTGGGAGCTGAAAAGCGGACGCCATTCTCTCGGCGAGGGTTTCCGGCTTACGTGGCGGCTTCGGTTTCTGTGGTTTCTTCGGCAGCCCGCTTTCTGTAACCAGAGCGAAGCCATCCGGAAAGTGCAAAACAATGTCAAGACCTTCAGCGGGGCAAGTCCCTTCGTTCACTGCCAAAATATCTAGGCGCATTGTATTCGCTAGGAGCGCGTAGACGCGCTCTATGCCCACGACGTATTCCGCGTACGCAGCATAAAACAAATCAAGTTGCTCGTTATACTTCCCGATGTCTTCGGCTGGAATTTCGTTTAACGAGGCGAGAATCTGTTCCGACGAACGTGGTTGCTTGACCCCAGGCACTTCCATCTTCGTGTATTTGGCCCGAAGCTCAGCCGCGCTGGGGGTCTCGAACTTCAGCCGGTTCGGCGCTGGTAACTGCACTCTCAGTTGTGGTTCGTTGGTATTAAAGAGCAGCTTCACCTTAGGCAGGCGGTTGCGGAGCCGCATCACTTCAGATTCAAGTTCGCGGCGCTTCTTCTCCTCGGGGAGAAGTTCGTCGGGTAAACGCAGGCCCGCTGGTAATTGAACAACAGAGATACCGTGTGATTTCGCCTTAAGCTTCAGCCCCAAATCCGCAGTAACCAAGCGAGTTGCGCCTGAATCTGCTTCGATGTTGTATTCGAGCAGGCTCGCGATAAGATGATCATCTGCGATGTCGCGGGAAAGATTGAATGTGGCGAAGTCAATCAGTGGATCTTGATCCCGGAACTGGAGTTCGACACCATTCCGAATTAAAACCGGCCAGGCCCGCTCGGACCATTCGTCCAGGACCCTAAGGGCTGCAGCGGCTCGCTCTCGCGTTTTCAAAGATGTCGGAAAATCCTTGTGTCGGTTCAGCTCGCGAATGACGACCGGAGCCACTATTAAGCGTACGCCCGTCGAATGAAGCAGTGCCAGCCAGTCAAGTTGGTCGAGTCTCGGAAAATGTAGAAACGTGTTCGTATCGAGAAACGCGATGAGCTCCGGCATAGCTCCCCCGATCATAGCGCCGAGCACCTGGAGATTGCTGCGGAGAGATGTCCCGCGGCGTAGCTGACAATCAAGCACGCCAGGGCCGACACAGAGGTTGGGATGGCTGCATTCCCGAAACGAGTGGCAGCGGTTCGCTTCCGCCAAAAACTCCCCTGCCCCGGTTACGGCCGACGTACGCGAAACAGCACGCGCTAGCAGCTACACTATCCAGGAGAAAAAGGACTGATAAGGGATGGATTCTCTACGCCAACGCCTCAAGGAACTCGATCGGGACAAATTCGAGGACCTCGTGTTTATGCTTCTCACAGCACGACACCCGGACGCGAACATTCGAAAGGTCGAGGGTGCCGGCGGCGATCAGGGAATCGATGCGTTCATTGGCGACCTCGCCAGCGGCAGCACAATCTGGCAGGCAAAGAGCTTTCCTAACGGCGTCAAGAAATCACAACGAGAACAAATCAAGAAGTCCCTTCGCACGGCTAAAGAGCATCACAATCCCGAACGTTGGATTCTTTGCGTCAGCACGGACATGGACATCAAAGCTCACGAATGGTTCCAAACGTTCGCCAAAGGATACACACCGGGGCTTGCCATCGGCCTCATGACCGCAAGCGACATCATCAGCGAACTAATGCATCGAGATACGATAAGGAATCACTACTTCCCCGAACTCGGGCTTAGCATCAGGGACCTCCGGGCACTCGTGACCAAGACGGGCGAGTGCAGTGACGAAGAGCTACGGAACATGACCATAGAGAATGCCCGGCAGTATATTGAGAGGCTAAGGCAGCATGACGAGCGATTTGATTACGAACTTGTCATGACGACCGACAGGCCACCAAAGGCGGGCGGCAACCATGCGGCGTTCAGCGTTAATATGGGGAACGCTGTCATCAACGCATACGCCCGCGATAGACAGGCCCTTCGCGAGGACCCAATAAAACTCGACGTCTCGTTCATCGGGACCGGCGTCACCAAGATCGGCGAATACATCAGAACCGGACGAGGAACAACGTTCGATGCCAAAGAATTCACCAGATTGCGCACAACCCTGAACTTCCCTGACCTGCAAAACGCGGAAACACTCGCCCTCGGACCCCGACATGGCACGAAGCTCATCCCGACAAGGCTGACCATCGGCAACGAACATTTGAACGTGGTGTACGACTTCATCAACTTCGAGATAACGAGTCTAGGCACCGAAGAACTGACACTAACAAGCACGGGCAAGCAACCGTTCACGGTAACCATCACCATCAGGAACCAGCGAGGAGCCTTCAACATCGACCAATGCATGGAAGGTGCGCCCATCGCGAGCGTTCAAAGATACGCAGAGGCGCTCAACGTTCTTCAGACAACAGGCGAACTGCGACTCTACGACCTCGAAGACGAGCGCGAACTGTTCCACGCCAAGACCCACACAACACAAGTGCCCTCGCTCGACGAAGGACTTGTCCGACTGATTAAGGACGCTACCATCGTCGCCAAAGCATACGACGCAGACATCCGAATGCCAGCGGTCATCTCGGAAGGCGACGCGGAAACCATCGCATTCCTCATGAGCCTCATCAAGGGGACCTTCACTGGCATCAATGTCATCACGGGAACCCTCATCAAGGAGGACCGCGCGCAGAAATGGATCGACGAAGTAATCAAGGAGAATCCAACGGCCGGGATCAATCTGCATCACGACGGCATCACTCGTCAGTTCGGAGAATCAAAGATCAACACGGGGCCATTTGACCTTATAATCGAAGCGGTTCGGTTCACAGACGCAGCTCAAGTTCTCACGGCGTACAACGCTGCGCCTACGGGAGGGATCATCAGGATCAACTGCATCCCTGTTGGCAGCGTACGAGCGCAACGCACCGCGCATCCGACCATTCGAGCAGAGGAGCGCTAGAAGGCTAAATCGAAATACCTTGTGCCGGCGACGAAAACTGAAGCCAGGAAGTCCAACTGACGAGTGGGCTGCACTGGCTCGAAAGTGAGCCTGTGATGAGTCCCGCACGGGACGTTCGTTCATCGCGAGGCCTGTGCAGCGGCTGTATGCAGCAAGAACTGGCGGGACGAGCGTTCGCGCGATCAGTAACGATAAGTGGGCATCGAGGCTGGATCTCACCCAAGATATCCGCGCAGCCATGCGCACCTATTGGTCCGAATTGACAAATATTCTGACTTGCGGATTGGAGCCTCCGGACAGAGTCGAGTTCGTTGTGTCAGTGCAAGTCCGGTTGGGCAATGCGATTCGGTGCCCGGACCGTTCAGTCACTGTACGGACGGTGTTACAGCTGGATCAAAATAGTTGAACATCCTCGCCGCTCTGGCGCCCGACTGCTCTGGGGATCTCTTCGGCGATTCGGTGTGCGTCGTCGCAGAGGGAAACCGTGTCTCGCCGCGCAAGCGAGGCGAGACGAAAAGTGTTTTATAATACTTGCGGGTTCTAACCTCTTGAAAGTAACTGACCATGGAGAAATTGTCCTATCCCCACATCAGCACGATGAAATTGTGCGCCGAGAGGCCCTTACGCTTTTGCGCGACGGATATGACGTACAGGCTCGCTTAGGCGGATCGTTCAAAAGACCCGCATCGGTTCATGGGTACAGACCTGACATATTCGCCGCCAAAGACGGCAAACCGGTCATCGTTGAGGTGGTAAAGGGCAGTATCGACTGGCCGAAAACCTCCGCACTCGAACGCTACTCACAAGAGCACCCGGACGTAGAGGTCCGCATTATTCCGCCGGAGGGCACTTGGCCCACCAACAACGCTACGGCCGCGGAGCCGCGACAGCGCTTCCTGATTGGGGTTGCGAAATTACTCGGCATTGGCCCGACTAAAGACTCGATTCTATACGGCGCGCTTATCTGCCCTCCTTGGCTATTGCAGGAGATTGTCGATTGCATCGTGAAGAGTGATGGAAGCATCTCACTTGACATCACGACATTCAACCGCCTGATGGTCAACTGTAGACGCCCCCTCGCGTCGGAGCACTTTTTCAATTGGGTGTTTTCCGGTGTTACCACAATCGATGGCTTTGAGCACGCCGTTGACAGATATCGCGTTTCCGCGATGTGGGTCTTCGGAAATTTCAAGTTTGCCTATCGCGCCTTTGCCACCAGTTCGAAGCCTGAGTTCGAAGCCTGAGTTCGAAGCGCTGAAAGCCGCGTGTGCCGTACGTGACACCGCGTCCTTCGATGCCAGAACCGAATTCAAGGAAATCGCGACCATCCCAGAAGAAGATCTTCACCTGCTCGGATACTTGTCGTCCGCCGTCATCGAACCGTTCGTCTATTTGCAGACTATAGCTGAAGTGTCGCTCAACGAGAAGGATTTTTCTGCGCTACTCGCTAGCCTTCCGCCCGTTCTAAACGATCGACTCGCCCAGGTGCTGAACGGTCGCGATTGCTCCGACTTGGGGCAACTGGCGGCGACACTCAGGGCCGAGAGCAGTGCGCTTCTCACGCGACAGGAAGAAGCGAGAGATATTGGCCGGAAGAATACGCTCAGGTACCTGTCCCTACCCTATGTTGATGTCTACGTTGCGACGTCGATGCGCGCAGCGGCGGACTTCGTTAGCCAGCACAGATTCACCGAATCTGTGTTCGAAGATCGTTCTGTGAAGAACCTGAAACTTCGCTTCTTCGACCCAACCCTTTCTTACGAAGATGATCGGGTAACAAAAGGATTGATCGAATGCCTAATGCTGCAACGTGCTTCAGTCACGCTGTACAATGCGGGGACAACCGACACGATGGGCAAAGACTCTGAACTTGCGGCGACCCTTGCGCAGGGCAAGCCGGTCATCGTTTACGTCCCGGAGGGCACCGCGTTCGACAGGCGCGCAGACACGTTTCGGCTAGACCATCCTCTAGGGCTGCAGATTGATCATGATACTGGGGTTGCGCACGGTATTTTGGTTGCTCGAACTCCCGAGCACTGTGCAAAGCTGCTTCGCGGAGTGCTTCTGAATAACCTTGATCTTCACATTCTGCACGAGGGCGGCCTCTACTTGCTTGAGGAGCGCACGACGGGCAGCGTCGTTCGGGTTGTCACCGACAACGCCTTGATTACGCACGCCTTCTGGACGTACTTTCGTCATCATCAAGATAAGAGTTCCACCGTGCTGCAGGGTCTTTGACGTTGGAACGGCGGCGCGGGCTGGCGATTGGTACCGAAAAGTCGGCTTCCGACAGCCCAAGTTCCGGATTGCGCGTGACACGACCAGTTGACCATGAAGCGCCGAGCTAAACTGAGGGACAGGACTCCACATGACTCAAGGATCCAAATCCGCTGGTCAGCGGAGATCCTAGCGCCGCTGGAACCTGCGAAAGGAAGCGTATGTATGCCTCGAAACAAGATCTCTGGTGGTGTGGTTCACAGAATTCCCGCAGATCTGAAAAGAGCACTTGCATCCGACCCGCAGGCATTGACAGCATGGGAGGATATTACACCGCTCGCACGCAACGAGTGGATATGTTGGATTGACTCAGCTAAGAAAGCAGAAACCAGAAGCCGCCGGATCGAGTGGGGCTGTGCAAGCTTAAAGGATGGAAAACGACGGCCCTGTTGCTGGCCCGGATGCGCCCACCGCTAGGTTCAAGATGGTCAAACTGGGCAACCGGAACCGCGGACTCGAGTCTGCCACCTTCGGGTTTGCGAGTGATCGGCTTGGAATCCGCGGTGGAAAGCGGATCTCGGTCTCCGACGTCGTTGGCGCCAATCGCCCGGCCGCCGGAACGCAGTAGCCTGTGAGCATGCGCCTACTGCTCCCTATTCTCGCCGTCCCTCTGTTCGCCCAGACACCTTGTGCCGACATGGCTCGCCTGCCCGAAATCACCGCAGCGGCGCAAACCGCAACTCACTGCCGGGTTTCCATCACTCTCCGGCCGTCGGCTGATTCTGAAATCAAGTCCGAAGTCTGGCTGCCGGCGGCCGCCGATTGGAACGGCAAATTCCTCATGGAAGGCGGAGGCGGTTTCGTCGGTAGCGTCAACACCGGCGGAATGACGAAAGCCGTTCGCGAAGGCTATGCCAGTGCGTCCACCGACACCGGTCACACCGGCGGCAGCGGCAGTTTTGCACTCGGCCACCCCGAGAAGATCGTCGACTTCGCCTTTCGCGCCGTTCACGAAACCGCCGTCAAGGCCAAGGCGCTGGTAGCGGCCTATTATGGACGTGGCCCACGCCTGTCCTATTGGGAGGGCTGTTCAACAGGTGGACGCCAAGGTCTGATGTCAGCGCAGCGTTACCCGGAAGACTTCGATGGCATCATCGCCGGCGCGCCCGCTAACAATCAGATTTACCTTTGTGCCTGGCGCATGCGTCTGTTGATGACAGCGCTCAAGTCACCACAACACGCGCTGCCGCCTGAAAAACTTAAGCTTCTCAACGACGCAGTCCTCGACAAATGCGACGCCAACGACGGCGTCAAAGATCGCCTCCTCGAAGACCCCCGCGACTGCAACTTCGACCCCAGCGTCCTCAAGTGCAACGGCCCCGAAACCGCAAGTTGCCTCACCCCCCCGCAAATGGAAACCGTCAACGCCGCCTACACCGACGCACGTACATCCACCGGCGAACTCCTCTACCCGCGCCTCCCCTTTGGTGGTGAACTCGGCTGGCGCCTTCCCGCCGGCGCCACCCAACCCGGCGGCATGGACATCGACCTGTTCCGCTACATCGCCAATCAAAACCCCGCTTGGGATTGGCGCACCTTCGACCTCGAAAAGGACATCGAACGAGCACTCCGGCACGGGAAAGAAATCCAGGCTGTCAACCCAGACCTGGCAAAATTCAAAGCGCGCGGGGGCAAACTCCTCCTCTATCACGGTTGGAGCGACGGAGGTTCCGGCGGCACGATCTCCGCACTAAATACCATCTCTTATTACCAGTCCGTCCTGAGACAAATGGGCCCAAATCAAGAGAACTGGCTTCGTCTCTTCATGGTCCCCGGTATGGCCCATTGCGGCGGCGGCACCGGCCCCAATCAGTTCAACGCCCTCGCCGCGCTCGAACGCTGGCGCGAACAGGACGAGCCCCCCAAATCCATCACCGTCGCTAGAGTCAACGAACTTGGCGGCATCGACATGACTCGCTCCCTTTGCCCATGCCCGCAACGAACTGTCTATGAAGGAACCGGCAGTACCAACGACGCCGGGAACTACACCTGCAGAGTCCAGGGCTATTGACAAACTGGAAACGATTGACGTGGGCTGGGTTCCTTCCAGATGGCCGTGATCCACGATTAATGAAGGCAGCTCGGCGTCTTCACGTCATGCTCGCCGCGCTGCCTCGATGGCGGCGATATCGATCTTCTTCATCGTCATCATCGCCTGGAAGGCACGCTTTGCCTCACCGCCACCAGCCGCAAGCGCATCGGTTAGCGCGCGCGGGGTAATTTGCCAGGAGAGGCCCCAGCGGTCCTTGCACCAACCGCACGCGCTTTCTTGGCCGCCATTCCCG